>QNER01000165.1 GCA_003646175.1 Candidatus Parabeggiatoa sp. nov. 1 | reverse complement strand
TCTATCTCTCTACGTGGTGCTTCAACGGTTGCCACGGATGCTGCCCAAATTATATTAATGGATCAGAGTTTGAATCACCTAAGTTATCTGCTTGATCTAGCCCAAGGATTTGAAACCAATATGAAAACGACATGGGCGTTAGTCGTTATTCCTAGTTTTATAGCGATGGGCGGAGCGGTTTTTTTGCATTTTGGATTGCTCTCAGGGTTTTTGGGGCAACAAATGGGCCTTGGGGCTGGCTTAATGAGTGCTATGAACCCCATGCTCCAAAACAAATCAACGAAAAAACAGCGTCTTAAATAATTGGTAGTGTCCCTTCGATTCGTGGTCAAAAAATTTAAGCCGTACTACACAAGATTTTTAAAATTTCACCACGGACTGAAGGGGTACTACCCTATTATCTAGTGGCTGAACGAAAACCCTTCGTTTAACTACCATTTTGAAGAAAGGAAAAATCTTAATACATTGAGGCTCTTGTAAAATTCTGAAAATTTTTTTTAAGAACCTCTTGCAAAACTATATAGGCGATTTATCGCCGGTTTTTTGTCACTGTGGGTTAGGCGATAAATCGCCTACACCTCTGCCCTTGATAATATATTATATGAGTCTAGTCAATGTCCATAATGAATGGGATCCGCTAGAGGAAATCATTGTTGGTACAGCTATTAATGCTCGGTTGCCAAAACCGGATATTAGCGTACATGCGATAGATTTTCCTGAACTTGAAAAACGGGCAGATATTCCTTTCGGTGCTTTTCCTTCTCATGTTATTAATGAAACCTTCGAGATTTGCAAACGTTTATAGAAACTTTGCAAAAACTTGGAGTTAAAGTTCGTCGCCCCGAAGTAGTCGATCATGCTAAAGTTTTTAAGACAACATAATAAGCCTGTAGGTAATAAACAATTAGATTGAATTTTACTCTGTCCCCATTGACTCCAAAGGAGAAAAAAATCTTAAATTTTACTAAAAAAACTCATCCTGCTCCAATTCCCCAAGAAGGAATCGAACAGGTAGTTAAACTGATGAAAACAGGTCATCTGTTTCGTTACCATTTTGATGCCGAAATTTGCGAAGAGACAATCCCCTCGGATTTAGAGAATGAGCCTGCCACTGAAGTCGCAAAGTTAGAAGATGAATTCAGTTGTTATACGGGTCATAAATACGTGATCGCCGTTAATTCCTGTGGTAGTGCGCTTTTCTTAAGTCTTAAAGCGGCTGGATTGCAGCATAATGACAAAGTATTGACTAATGCTTTTACATTTACAGCCGTTCCCAGTAGCATTGTTCACGCCGGCGGTATTCCAACTTATGTCGAATGTAATCGTCAATATTTGGTAGATATAGACGATTTCAAAAGAAAAATCCAAGCAAATCCCGATGCTAAGTTTTTTATTGCGTCTCATATGCGGGGATACGTTTCAGAAATGGAAACACTCAAAGCACTCTGCGATGAGGCAGGAATCTATTTAATTGAGGACTGTGCCCACAGCTTAGGCGCGAAATGGTACGACAAAAAATTAGGCCAAGATAAGCTTGTTGGTCATCACGGGCAGATTGCTTGTTTCAGTACTCAAAGTTACAAACTCTTAAATTCAGGAGAGGGTGGTTTTGTTGCAACTGATGATGATAAAATGGCGGCCTATTGTATTTTGGCAGCAGGCTCTTATGAGAAATTGTACAAAAAACATCTTTCCCGGCCTTTTGATGATAAGCTGTTTGAGGCAATCAAGCTCTCCGTCCCCAATTTCAGTCTTAGAATGAATAACTTAACTGCTGCTATTCTCAGACCACAAATTCCAATGTTAGAAGAAAGAATTTCTGCATATAACCAGAGATATAAGCAATTAGCCAATATTTTGGCGACGGCTGATAACATTGATATACCTTCTTCTTTGGAATCCGTGATCCCTGTGTGCGATAGTCTACAGTTTAATCTCATCAATTTGACGACTAAACAAGCCGAAAAATTGATTCAAGACACCTCGGAAAGAGGAGTAAAAATACAATTGTTTGGCCACAAGGACAACGCTCGTTATTTTAAGAACTGGCAATACTCATTCCAAGAAATGCCGGTTTTAAAACAAACAGATGAAATCGTCTGTTTTGCTTGTGATCTAAAATTATCCTTGTTATTTGACACCAATGACATTGACTTGATGGGTTACATCATTAAGGATACTTTATACAAGATAGTGGCGGCAGAGAACGAAGTGGATTATCCGACCGGATTGGTTCACCATTTTAAAAACGTAGATGAAGTCATATCCAAGTATGATAATTGGGTATCTAACTACGATCAGCATCACCATCAAAATGGGTGGAAAGGCTTGTTGAATCACGTTGCTTATACCTCAACGTCATATTTGAATGAGGATGACAAAATCTTAGATATTGGTTGCGGAACGGGTTTACTTGGTAAAGAACTCAGCTCATACCGTTTCAAAAACCTTAATGGGATCGATATCAGCGAAAAATCCTTGCAGTTTGCTGAAACCTTTAATATTTATAAAGGTTTATCTAAAGCAGAGTTGGGCAAAACGCTGGATTTTGAAGACAACTCATTTGATGCATTGGTATCATGCAGTGTTTTTACCCGACAACAGATCCCCTTAAATTCTTTTGAAGAGCTGATTCGTATTTTAAAACCTAAAGGCTTGTTTTTGCTTGCTTTGAGAGTAGAAGATAACGACTTTTACTATAACCGACTCAAAAAGTATTATGTTGACGGGGTTTTAGGTGAAGTTTTTAAAACGAGGTTCAGTGTTTTGAGTAGCTGCAACCACGAGTTGGTTTTGGTACGAAAATTGGCTTAAGTGAGACTTGTCAGATAAAAACCTTCAAGGTTTTCAAAACCTTGAAGGTTTCGTTACTACCATTTTCTGATAGATTTAACACCCCAGTTGCAAACCCCGTCCATAAAAAACGTAACCCATTGATTTATTTGTAATTTATGAAAGGTTTGAGTTCTTATGTTAATAGAAGCCGGAATTTTACTTGCTGCTTATGGTGGGACAAGGTTGTTTGAAAAATTTCGTGACAAGCTCCCCAAAAATGTTGTTACCAATCAACCTGACAGAAAAATTCAACCTTCTGTGCTAGAAAAATCAGTGGATGATACTGATAAAAAATTGGTTGTTCATGACAAAGCCGATAAGCAACTCGAACATCGGTTAAAAACCAGCTATGTTTCAATGGTTGTATCAACCATAAGGCAGTTTTTTTATTCATCTCCACTGCTAGTACTTTTAAATCTTGGTCTCTATGTATACAACTCTATACCATATATGAAAGAAGCCGAAAAAACGCTGTTGAAAGAACAAAAACTCAGTGGGCATATGATTGAGACGATACTCATCTTTGCTGCTATCGCTACTAACCAATACCTTGCCGCTAGTTTTATGGAGATGATTTATTATCTTTCCGGCAAAATTAAAGCCAAAACCCAAGACAAATCTAAAGACATGCTCATTAATGTCTTTGAGCAACAGCCTCGCAATGTATGGGTTTTAAAGGACAGTGTTGAAGTTGAAGTGCCATTAGAAGCTGTGCATATCAATGATATTGTGGTGGTCAACACCGGTGAAGTGGTTCCCGTTGATGGTATTATCATAGATGGCATGGCAACCATTGACCAACACGCATTAACCGGAGAATCACAGCCAGCGGAAAAGAGTATAGGTGATCAAGTATTTGCAGCGACAACAATGATGACTGGTCGAATCCATGTCCAGATTGAAAAAGCCGGAATTGATACAACGATTGCTCAAATTGGACAAATTTTGAATCATACCACGGACTTCAAAACCACCGCGCAGTTGAAAGCTGAAAAATGGGCAGATGAAGGTGCTTGGCCTCAGTTGGGCATAACTGGTTTAGCTTTATTGGCAGTCGGTCCGATCGGTGCCACTGCGGTCCTCAATACCAATTTTGGTTACCGTATAAAACTTAGTGGGCCACTTGGCACACTCAATTATCTTAATTTAGCCTCTCATCATAGTATTCTTATCAAAGATGGACGCTCCCTTGAATTGTTGACTGGGATAGATACTATCCTATTTGATAAAACCGGTACTTTGACCCAAGAACAACCCGAAGTCGGAAAAATCGTTATTTGTGATGGCTACGAAGCAGATGACATTTTAGCGTATGCCGCGGCGGCTGAATGTAAATTAGCACATCCGATTGCCAAGGCTATCGTCCAAAAAGCCAAAGGTTCCAATTTAAGTTTACCTGATATAGAGGATTCCAACTATCAAATCGGTTATGGTATCACGGTGAGTATCAAAAACCGGGTTATCAAAGTGGGTAGTCTTCGCTTTATGACTATGGAAGGCATGACCATTCCAGAAACCATAGAAAAAGCGATGGCCCATAGCCATGCCCAAGGTTATTCCTTGGTAATGGTTGCTATTAATAATCAAATAGAGGGGGCGATTGAAATACAACCAGCACTACGTCCAGAAATAAAAAGTATTATCAGTGGGTTACGCCAACGTGGTATTAAATATCTTGCTATTGTATCAGGCGATCATAAGCAGCCCACCCAAAAATTGGCTGAAGAACTGGGTATGGATAATTATTTCTATGATATTTTGCCGGAAAATAAAGCGAAAATTGTCGAGAAACTCCAGCAAGAAGGCAAATCTGTCTGCTTTATTGGAGATGGTGTCAATGATGCGGTTGCCATGAAAAAAGCCAATGTTTCTATTTCCATACGTGGGGCAACTTCCATTGCCACAGATTTGGCGCAAGTGGTTTTCATGGATGGCAGTCTATCCCATCTATGTAAGTTATTTGATATTGCCAATGGTTTGGATAGCCAATTGCGAAAAAGCCTTATAATTAGTCTTATACCTTTGCCAATCAACCTTATCGGTATTTTATTTTTACATTTTAGCCTTCTTTCTACAATCGTTATTAATCAAATGAGTTTTTGGAGTGGTATAGGAGATGCTATGCTCCCTTTGAAAAAAATTGAGAATGATAAACGTTCTACATGAACAGTAAAGGTTTGTTACTGGTAGTCAAAATCAACGCAAAATCAAGGAATCAGAGTAATTGATTCGGTTTATCTGCTTTATATTTCTCTGATTTTTTGTCTCCACCATGAGACCGTTAAAATAAGCTATAAACAAGTCTATACCAACTAGGAATCAAAATAAATTACTCTGAATCCTTGATTATTCTAGGCTTCATCAAATTTTCCTCCTTAATCAATCGCTTAAAACACGATGAACCGGTGCAAAAATAAAAAGTACTTGATATTTTTTAGAAAGCAAACATGTGATAGTTTGCATTATTTTATGGCTGTATATTTAGCAACTGTTAATTAATTTTTTGGATAAAATTGAAGAAGGGTGCCTAACTCGTAAGCCGTATTTTGTAGGGTGTATCGCGGCGCATCATACACTATAAATGAAATTGCTGGTTGGTTTAGTATTTACCGACATTGGATTTAATTTACTCTGGCCCCATTTATTTGATGGGTAAAATTTACACACAAGTTCTGAAAACTGGATAAGAAACGACTGTTGAACAAATTGGACAAATGCTGAATCGCACGGCTCATTTCAAAACTAACTTACAATTATGGGCGGAAACTCTGACAGATAAAACAGTTTTGCCAACTCTGGTAGTTGGGACATTATCTTTGCCATTTATAGGCCATATGGGTACAGCTGCCTTACTCAATGCACATTTTGGATACCGGATGCTTGTTATTGCCCCCATTGGCATTGAATTTTTTTCACCTCATGTCACAAAAAGGGCTTTTAGTTAAAGATGGACGTATCTTAGAGTTGTTAGGAAAAAACGATACACTTGTTTTTGATAAAACCGGCACCTTAACAGAAAATCAACCCCATCTTGGAAAAATTCTGTGGCAAATACGGGGAAAATGACATCCTTGCTTTAATAGCGGCAGCCGAGCACAAACAAACTTATCCGGTTGCGTTGGCAATTTTAAAGGAAGCCCAAATGCAGGCACTCGCTATTCCACAAACTGAAAAAATGGAATACAAAGTAGGATATGGCATCAAAGTGATGATAAAAGCGCAACATATTCTAGTTGGCAGTACTCGATTTATGGCAACAGAAAATATCAAAATACCTTTGGTAATCCAATACCAGATAAAATCCTGGCATAAGGCGGAAAATTCCGTGATTATGGTTGCTGTTGATAACAACCTGAACGGAGTATTTGAACTGGTTCCGACAATCCCCCCGGAAGCAAAAGCAACGATTCAGGCATTGAAAAAACATCAGATTAAATCGGTTTACATTATCTCTGGTGATCACGAAATACCAACCAGAAAAATGGCTGAGTCTTTAGGTGTTGATCACTATTTTGCTGAGACGCTACCGCAAAAAAAAGCAGAGATTATTAAGGATTTGCAAGCCTCTGGGAAAATGGTTTGCTATGTGGGGGATGGTATCAATGACGCAATTGCGTTGAAACCAGCGAATGTTTCGGTATCGCTTCGGGGAGCATCCTTTGCCGCGACTGACACAGCACAAGTGATATTGATGCATGAAAAATTAGATCAACTCTGCCAACTTTTTGAGTTTTCACAAGACTTTGAAAGCAACTTGAAAAACAGTTTTACTGCAATTCTACTTCCTTCCCTTATTGGTGGAGTCGGTGCATTTTTTCTGCATTTCAGTATTATTCAGACCATTTTATTAAAGCCAGTCAGTCTTGTTGCTGGTTTAACCAATACAATGTTACCTTTAATAAAATATAAACAGGGTAAAGATGAAAAGATGGACATGAAGAGAATACTTCCCTTTTTTGATGAACGTTAAGGGATTCTTTCGGAGGTTGCACTGCCACTGTTTGAGGTTACTTCGCTCCCACAGAGTAACCAATAGTTCACAAGAATAGCACCTCCTTTAATCCCTAGTTAAATCATTTCAGCCCTTTAGTTCGCACCCGCTTAGAAAAAACTTCCATAACGAAAATAGGTAGTCCCTACCAACCAATGGAGTGTTCAAATAGTGGGAATTGGGAATTGCCAGCTAAAAGAATCAAAACTGAGCAGGAACGATCAATGTTTTGGTGGCAAGAAGAACAAAAACTTTGAAAAAAGCCATGAGCTAAACCTCATGGCTCAAAGCTCAAGTACCCTAAAGGGCACTAAAAATTGGTATATTATTTTTTCCACTTTCCTTATTGATTAGGCGAATGACTCTCCGAATGAAAACCTCTTTCCCAAAATACTCTGCTGGCTTTGTCAACCACTGCTTCAGTGACAGTATTTTCCCCCATCTCTTTGGCACAATGCTCAACTTCCAAAATCACCATAGAGACATTCTAAATAATTTATCAATTGACACTTAAGCGAGTTAACTGAGCAGCCAGTCAGGGCTTTGCTCTTTTAACCTGATGGCTTTAGCCTCATGCTTTCTGGCTACTCTATGCACACAAGTTGTTCGTAGGGAGCCAGCAAGCGGGCTGCTGTCGGAATTTCAAAACGCCAAAAAATCGTACAGCTCAGCGAACCCGCCCAACCAGAAAGCGCGTAAATAGATAGAAAAATAATACGCTTAACAATTATGTGCATAGAGTAAATGTTTTTTAGGGGGAACGAATTTATAGGTTGGCGTATTCGGGAAAAACTCAAACTTGGAGCGATCCCCTTTCGAGCGATCCCCTTGTACCGATCCCCTTCTTAGTTTTATAACTCCCCGTTAACGCCCGCTTCAAGACTTTCCATCAATTTATCACGAAGCTCGATAGCCTGCCTATGCAACAAAGGGGGCATTTTACCCCAAGCGATAAGCGTATCCATATTCACCATAACAAACCAGCCTTTGCCTTCCTTGTCTTCAAGCATAACAATTCGACACGGCATATAAGCAATATAGCCGATTTCATGCTCAAGCATTTTTTGAGCCAGTGCGGCATCGCAAAATTGAAAAATCTCGATGCGTCTGATGTTTGGCAGTCCCAATTCTTGGTACTTGTCCGTCAAAATTTGATGACTCACCTTTTTCACATTCAAGTCATTGGCACGCAATAGCAAGGACTCAATTGCATCATCTATGGATACATCCTCAGCAATTTGCATTTTTATGGCTGTCTCTGCAATATCCATAGAAGGGTTGTTTGCACATAGGGCGACAGATGAGGCACCAATAATTTTCATCAAATTGCCACAAGTTTTGCCACTCTGTTGCTGCAAATCAGGTGGCAAAGACGACGCGCCAAAAATAGTGGGGTTCATCATCACAAACCAGCCTTTGCCCAGCGGATCTTCAATCAAACCTACCCGACAAGGTATATGAGCGGCATAGCTTATGTCGTGTTCAATCAGTGTCTTAGTGAGTTTGACATCCTCATCAAAGAGAAAAATTTCGGTATGTCTGATGTTTGATAACCCCAATGCCTCATACTCTTCATATAAAGCACTGTGGGCAATCTGTTGAATTCCCTGATTTTCAGCCTCCTCCATCAGATACAGGGCTGCATCATCCAGAGACATGCCCTTACCAATCGGTACTTTGACAACGGTTTTGCCAATCTCAATGGCAGGCGTGTCTGCGGCGGATACGATTGTCGCCAATAGTAGGGACAATGCAATAGCAATTAAGCGTGAGATCATAGTTTATCCTCTGGGTGTGTGTGGTAATTGAGCATTTAATAACCTTAGTGGTTTCGTTCATTAGAAACTCATTCCCGAAACGCGGTTTGTCCTTAATGACTTAATACTTTACCCTAATTTGTTTTCTTGTTCTACTAAAAATTCAGTTTAGATTTTAGCACCTATCAGTTTAGTACAGCGAATCCAGGAAATAAACGAATAAACAAACGAATAAACATTAGCTTGACTGACTGAAATAAATTGATTAAATTCATTAATTTCTTGGATTCGTAGTACTTCATGATAAATTCGTTGATTTCTTGGATTCGTTGTACTTCATATTCAGAAACTGATAGATGGTAAATCAACTTAAATATTTCAAATGCTAATTATTCGTATTTTTACGGTTTTATTTCCGGTATTTGCCATTGTAATGGTGGGCTATTTTTATGTGCGTCTGCGCCCAACAGATATGACAATTGCTAACCGTTTCAGCATGGAACTATTCAGTCCCGCCTTGTTATTCAGCGTGTTAGCTGATAACTCTTTTAATATTATGGACTATCAACAGTTGGCACTGGCTGCAACGTTCATTTTACTTGGCTCTGGTATAATGGTATTGCCACTCGTTCGTTTGCTTGATATCAATGTCAAAACCTTTGTTCCGCCTATGATGTTTGTCAATGTGGGTAATATGGGGCTTTCCGTGGCATTGTTTGCATTTGGAGAAGCTGGCTTACCCGCGGCGATGTTGTTTTTAATAATTACCGCAACCTTAAATTTTACGTTGGGAATATATATAGTCAGTCAAAACACCTCTTGGTTTAGTCTGCTGAAAATGCCACTCGTTCATGCCACGCTGGCAGGTTTAATCGTCAGCGTGACACAACTTTCGGTACCAGAATTATTGCTAAAACCGATTGAAATGTTAGCGGCTTGTGCGATTCCGGCGATGTTATTATCACTGGGCGCACGACTGAATGATATTGATTTTAGGCATTGGAAAATTGGTTTATTGGGGGCAGTATTGCGCCCACTTTCGGGCGTACTGATGTTTTTGTTGATACGCCCTTGGTTTACATTAACACCGATACAGGCTGGCGGTTTGCTGATATTTGCGATGTTACCCCCTGCGATAGTCAATTATGTGATTGCAGAACAATATCAACAGGAACCCCATAAAGTTGCTGCTATTGTCATGTTCGGCAATGTGATGAGTTTTATCAGTTTGCCGATTGCTTTGGCATTTGCGTTGCCTTGATAAGGGGAACGGTGCAAAAAAATTGTGAATTGTGAATTGTGAAGTATTAATTGTTAATGAAACAGGGTTCTAAAACAATGATGATTTTTATTGACTTTTTTTTCAATGTGGCACAAAAACGGCTCAAGTTTTTCGATCAAAATTACCTGGTTTTTATCAGCCTACCTGTTAACTAAATATCACGCGCTGCTAAAAAAACCGCAACTTGTCCTGCCATTTGGCGACGAATCACTTGCCATGAAGCCGGCAAACTTGGTATCCCAAGGCTACGTTCCGCTTCTAAATATATAAGGGCATGTGGGTTAAGCCAGCCGCGTTGTTCTAACAGAGTGCAACATGGACTGAGTAAATCGCGCTCATAAGGGGGATCTAAAAAAACAATATCGAAAGCTGAGGGTGTTTTTTGGAGAAATTGCATGGCATCGGCGCAGATAATCTCTATATTGTCGGGCGCAAGCGTTGCCACTTGTTGCTTTAAACCTTGCACGATGTCATGCTCTTTTTCTACCAACAGGACTTGTTTGGCACCGCGAGAGGCTGCTTCTATGCCTAAAGCACCTGAGCCTGCAAATAAATCAAGACAACGGCTACCCGGTAATTGCATTGCTAACCAGTTAAATAAGGTTTCACGTACCCTGTCAGGTGTTGGACGTAGCCCCGGTTTATTGGGCACTTGAAGTTTGCGCCCGCGCCATTGTCCCGCGATAATGCGTATTTTGCCTTTCATATTTTTAAGATTTAACACAGAGTTCACAGAGGTACACAGAGTTTCACAGAGATTTAAATTACCCCTTACCACCTATCAGTTTTTAACATTAACACAGAGAACACTGAGTTTCACAGAGTTTCACAGAGTAACGGAAAATTAAAATTTTAAACTCTGTGTAACTTTGTGGAACTCTGTGAACGCCGTAAAGAAAAATAATGACTTTTACAAACCAATAGGTGGGTGGTAAGCCCATTACCCATTACTCATTTTTTAGAGATAACCGTTAATCTTTCTCTTAATACCATCTTTGAGTAAAACGACATTGAAATTGATAAGCAAACCTAATTTTTTATTAGCCCATTTTAAGTAGGTGACTAATTGTGCCTCATGGATTGCTAAAGTTCTTTCTACTGCTTTAAGTTCAATAATGACTTCAGTTAAACTAAGCCTGTAAAGTTTCCAGTACAGACTCGTCTTCAAAACGGTACGTGAGACTAATCCCGAATACCGCTCCTCTCTATATAATGTCATTTTACCGACTTTGCGTTCCAATGCTTC
>QNER01000164.1 GCA_003646175.1 Candidatus Parabeggiatoa sp. nov. 1 | reverse complement strand
CAGTAAACGGTTAGCAACTGAAATCGATCTGGCAACGGATAATTGGGCATTGATAACCGAATGTAAATTTGCCCATGATCGTATTCATGAGGCCGCTATTTCTCTAATTCCGGATGAACAAAAACCAGTAAAACACCGGCAAATAGGGCAATTGTTATTACAAAGTACCCCCTCAGAGGAACGCGAACAGAATATTTTTGCCATTGTTGATCAGTTGAATGTGGGTCTCGCACTGATTAAGCAACAATCAGAACGGGATGAACTGGCGAAGTTAAATCTCATTGCTGGTAAAAAAGCGAAAGCCTCGGCTGCGTATCAACCTGCGTTTGATTATTTGAAAGTGGGCATTGAATTGTTGGGTGAAGACAGTTGGCATACGCAATATAAATTGACTCTCTCACTGCATGAGGAAGCGGCTGAAGCAGCTTATCTCAGTAGTGGTGATTTTGAGCAGATGGAACAATGGGTTGAAGTGGTGCTGCAACAAGCTAAAACGGTGTTGGATAAAGTGAAAGCCTATGAAGTCAAGATTCAAGCCTATCAAGCACAAAACCAAGCAAAAAAGGCCCTCGATACAGGGCTAGAAGTTCTAGACAAATTGGGAATCAAGTTTCCAAAATTCCCTAAAAAATGGCATATTCTGTTAAATTTATTAAGAACAAAGTTGATTCTACTTGGCAAACGAACAGAAGACTTAATCAACTTGCCAGAAATGACCGAACCAGAACAAATAGCAGCCATGCGAATTATGGACAAAACAGCTATTTATGCTTATGTGACTGTTGCTGAATTCTTTGTGCTAATCGTTTTGAAAATGGTATCTTTATCACTCAAATACGGCAATGCTTCTGAATCTGCCCTTGGATATGCAGGTTATGCAGTAATTTTATGTGGCCATTTGGAAGACATTGAAAGTTCTTATCAATTTGGTGAAATTGCCCTTAAACTTTGGCATAAATTTAATGCGAAGGAATATCAAGCAAAAGTACACTTTATCATTTATGCGTTGATCAGGCCTTGGAAAAATCATCTTAAAGAATCCATAATTCCTCTTGAAGAAACCTTTCAAAGTGGATTGGATACAGGAGATTTAGAATTTGCAGGATATGCTATTATAAGTAGTTATAGTTTTTTACATTTATTTCAAGAACTGTCAGAAACTAAGGAAAAATTTGAGTCATGTACTGAAGTTATTAGTCAATTAAGGCAAAAAAGATCAGTTAGAACCCTTAGAATCTATCACCAAACCAACCTAAACTTGCTGGAGCGTTCCAAGAGGGCCTCTCAGTTGATTAGTAGTTACGATGAAATAATGTTAGATATTAATGATAGAACAGACTTCGTGCGCTTATCTTACAATAAATTGATTCTTTGCTGCCTATTTGATTTTTATTCCGAAGCTATTGAACATGTCGTTCAAATAGAAAAATATTTATATGCAATGAAAGGCTTTCCATACGTTCCCATCTTCCATTTATACTGTTCTTTAGTGCGGCTAGCACTTTACAAAACAGCAACCAAGCCAGAACAACGCCAATATCGCAAAAAGGTACGTGCCAACCAGAAAAAGATGAAAAACTGGGCGCACCATGCCCCGATGAATTATTTGCACAAGTTTTATCTGGTAGAAGCTGAATGGCACCGTGTTATCGGGCAAGACGCAAAAGCAATGGATTTCTACGACAAAGCCATTGAATTAGCGATAGAAAATGAATACCTCAATGAAGAAGCATTGGCTTATGAACTCGCTGCCAAGTTTTATATGGCTAACGGAAGAGAAGACTGTGCCGCCGGTTACTTCCGCAAAGCTCATTATGCTTATACGCGCTGGGGTGCCCTTGCCAAAGTCAAACACTTAGAAGAAAATTACCCAAAAAAGTTTTTTGAAAACCGAGAACCAGCCCAAAATCGCATCCCCCCCCCAGGCGCAACGATAATTCAGCCAACCACGCTTTTAGATTTAAACAGCGTCCTTAAAGCGTCACAAGCCATTGCCAGTGAAATGAATGAAAGGCGGTTGTTGGAAACCTTGATGAAGATTGTTATCGAAAATGCCGGGGCGCAACGGGGCGTTCTGATTCTGGATAAGGACGGGCAATGGTTCATTGAAGCGGAGGGCGAAATAGATGAAATGACAGTGCTGCAATCTATTCCCCTGTCTCAATTATCAGTTACCAGTAATCAGTTATCGGTGCCAAAAGCCATCATTGACTATGTGGTTCGTACTAAAGAGAACGTGGTTTTATCGGATGCCACCCAAGAAGGGCAATTTACTCGTGAGCCGTATATTGTTGCACATCAGGTTAAATCGGTGTTATGTGTGCCGCTGTTAAAACAGGATAACGTGAAAGGCTTATTGTATTTGGAAAATAACCAAGCAACGAGTGTTTTTACGCAGGAGAGAGAGGAAGTGCTGAAATTGTTATCATCGCAAATTGTGATTTCGATTGAAAATGCGCGTCATCATGCGGAGATGATGAATCAGAATCTTGAGTATAAAAGGAAAATAGCTGAGTTAGTGCAACAATGAGCGAGTACAGCGAATTACGTGGATAAACGAATAAAGCTTAACGATCCTTTATAAAAACACCATGTAAAGAGAATGGTAATTTGTTCTTTTAGGAACTTTCATTCGTTGTACTCAAAACAGAAAATTCGTTTATCCACGTAATTCGTTGTACTCGATTTTGTCAATTCGTTGATTTCCAAATTCGTTGTACTCAATAATCCGTTAAATCCGTCAATCCGTTGTACTTGATTGATGAAAGTCAGTGGTAGTAGTCTGCTAAAACTGTTGGGCGTTGCAGCCGATAAAGCAGAAAAATATCATTTCCAAGCCGTCGTCCTTAAGGATAAAGTCCTCAAACCAGATATCGAAGGCTTCCCAATACTCGCCAACGACGGCGGACGGATATTCATTGAGTTCCAAGGATACTCAGATCCGGTTATTCGTCGTCGGTTGATGGCTGAAGTATTCCTTGGTTGTAGTGCTGAACCGTATCAGGGTTTTGTGATGGCAGGGATTGTCTACACTGATAAAAAATATCAAGAAGCCGCTCTGCCGCTCAATAGCTTTAAGTCTATGGGTGAAACAACTGATTGCCGTTTGGATGGCGGTTTTAAGGAAATCGTGTTAAGCAATTACACCCAACAAGAACTTGAAGCCATTGATCCAAAACTGTCGGCCAAAACAAACAAAGCAGCGTTGCTGGCAAAAGGCCATGAATGGCAAGACGAAGTCAGGCAAATATTCCCGGCCGACCAACAATGGGAAGCGTTGAACGTATTGGGTTTATTTATCCTCAATCGGTTTCATAAACTCAGTTATGAAGAGGTAACTACTATGTTGAATTTTGATTTGATGGACACGCTGGCGGGCCAGCAAATCCATGATATTGGACATCAAAAAGGGTTAATTGAAGATGCCAGGGAAATGCTTCTTGAAGTCCTAGAAGAGCGATTTGGTATTGTACCCAAAGATTTGATTAAGCAGATTCGCGCTATTTCCCTGCGGGATCATTTGAAACAACTTCATAGACAGGCTATTCGATGCCCTGACATGGAGGGTTTCAAGGACATGCTGTCAAAGGTTTTGTCACCTCAAAAACAACATAATCAGTAATAGTTTTCATCAGGTGCGATACAAATCGCCGAGGTTCTTTTGTTCCCACGCTACGCTCCAATGCCATTAAGTTAAGCTTTTTCATGAGGGCAACCATAAAGGATTGCCCCTACACGATATAACGATTCGTAGGGGCAATCCCTTGTGGTTGCCCTTCACGATATGGCAGTGACGCTACGCTCTCAAAGTAACTGATTTTACACATTAAATTATTTATAGCGGGAGCGTGCCTGAGCGGGAGCGCATTATCTTTGCGGGAGCCAAGCTGCCTGCCGGCCCACAAATATGGGCTATAGTATAATGGCACGCACGATAGGAAATAAGTTAGGAAATAAGTTCCAGGGGCGTTACCCCTGGCTTTAATAATACGCCCCGTTGGGGCTAGGTTTTTAAGCCCCAACGGGGCAAAATAATACAGCCAGGGGCAACGCCCCTGGCTATCGTGCGTGCCATTAGGCTATAGTACAACGGATACTCGAAATAAACGGATAAGGCTCTTAAGGAATTATTCGCACCGATAGCGGCCACTTTTCTAATCGGTGGATGGCGAATTAATCACAAGACTTATGGGTGAATTGGGTCTCTTTATCCGTTTATTTCTGGTATCCGTTGTACTAGACTTTTGATGGAATGGAAACTTTCAGAGACTTGTGTATAACGATGAGCGCTACGCTGGCGCGTGAGAAAAAACAGATAGGCGATCAGGATTCCACCTTCAGCGGCCGCATCGCCATAAAAACCACCACCAAAAAAATGATCCCCCCAATAATCGCAATGAGGCCACCAAGTCCCATCAAGCCCATCCCGGCAATCTGTTGAAAACCCTCTAGGCCTTGAGCACTACCCGCCGTTTTACGCTGTACGCCATAGCCGCCTGACCAAGCGAGGCCTAGTATATGTAACAATTGGCCACTACCCAATATAGCAGGCTGCCAATCGGCCAGTTTCCCAGAAATTTCTCTAAATCCAAGGCGAGGCATCAGGTGATAAGTAATGCCCATAAAAGCGAGAGTCACCGCGACAATGGAACCGTGATAATGGGCTGGGATAGTAAGGTTACTGCCGTTAATCAAAAAACCAATCACACCGCCCGCTCCAAACAATAGGATGGAAAACACCAGCGCAGCACGTTCAGCGCGAACACCAGCGGGGGCCGAACCGCCCTTAATAATACCTAGCACAACAATTAATCCCAACGGCAAAGCGGCTAAACCACCACCGTATTGCATCTGCTGAGTAAATGCGATGGTATGATGGCCAAAATTGACATCGTAGGCGAGGTAAATAAAGGGAGTCAGTAAGGCCGGTGCCATACCTAACGCAAATAAAATTATTGCAACTCGCGGACTGAGACTTGGCACTGCGCCAGAAACAGTCGCTAACCATAACCACGCCACCAGCATTAACTGAGTATGAGTAAACTGCAAGGCATGGCCGCTTCCCCAAAACAGCAGTTCGTAATAATATTTACCACCGATTTTTATGAGCTATGAGGGAATGCCAAAATAAGACCAAATAAGGGCAATGATAGCGAGAAGTGCCATCAGCAGCGCGGTAAACAATCCAAAACGAAGTGCGCCGGCACCGTTTTCTGCAACATGGAGTGGATGAGAAGTCAGCAGGCCGTGCAGCACTAACAGCGTGAAGCCAAGGCCAAATAAACCTAAACCAATAAAAAATACAGGTGTTTTTAACACGGGCACATAGTTGTTCATCAGCGGATGAGCGTCACCTACCAGAAATGGCGCAGCACTGATGATCAAGGTGCCCACTGTTGCTAACAAGAGTGGGAGCCAACCGCAGCTACAACGGGCAGTGCTAATCAAACTCCAAAATACGCCGGCGAAAGCCAGAAACCACACCACTACAGTCAGATCGACATGTACAACCAGTGCGGTGTGGAAAAAATCTACCCAAGGAATAAATGTTTGAGAAAAGGGTATTCTGGACAGCACAATCAATATAGTAAACAACCCACCTATGACGAGCGAAGCCAGCGCAAGTAATAGCCATCCAATGGCTAAACGGCGGGGAATTCCTTGGGGCACTTCGAGAATAAAATTGTTGGTTTGCATTTTATAACCTTTTTCTATGTACAGGACAAAAAATGGTAAAAGATTGATGATGCTATCGCTTTTTTTGCGTCACAAAATGGTGTTGAACTTGGTAAATTAAGATTTTTTCACACAAAAATGCTACCGCGTAGTGATACGACTTTGAGGGTTAAGAAATTAACCAATTGAAATTAAAGGATTTAACCTCAAAACGGAATTATTTTAACTAATGACAGTTTATAGCTAACCCTCAAAGCCGTATAGTGATACTATCGCCAAAAAAAGCGATAGCATCACGACTTGAACGCTTTTTTGTCCTGTACAAAGAACCTTTTTATAACAAATAGGGAGCACAACGAATTAGGAAAAAAACGAATGAAAACTGAACCGCGTTCATATTTAACCTATGAACCCTTTATTTATCAGCGCAAAAAAAAACCTCCGCGGTTCTAAACGTCACAGAGGTTTTTTTGTATTGAGTACAACAAATTGACAGAATCGCCATAGACTTTTTTTTCTTGACTGGCGACTGATTGCTTATTGGCTACATGCCATATTACCTTTTATCAATAGGGAAACTCAGTTGCCTTATCCACAGAAAAAAGTATGTTTCAATCGGCTCAATGCCGTCTCTATTTGTAACTGGCTACCGGTTTACTAGCTTTTCTAGTCGCGTACATCACAATTGGCAACGTTGCCATCTATCTCATTTGTCAAATCTCCAAAAAACGACAATAGTTATAAAAGGATAAGCCTCAATAACGACAAGGATTACATATAAAAAAGGATAATGCCTAATGGCACGCACGATAGAAATTTTGGTTGTGCAAAAACAAATTGACAATCGACAATCTGGCAATAAAACGTTGCGAATGGTGTTGCCCCCGTTCAGCCAGGAGCGTTGCCACGGGCATAATACGCACTTTCGGTGCTATGTTTTAAAGCCCCTTTGGTGCGGCAACGCCCTTGGAACTATCTATTTTAGTGTGACTTGGTATCACCCTTTGATAAAGCGCATGAACAATTCCTATCGTTTAGATAATCCTTATAGTTATTGGGTACTTTTCACAATTGGCTGTAAAGCCATTTCACAGGTCAGCGGTGGCTTTGAGCAAAAATATCACAATCGGCGGCGTTGCCGTATTAGCTGTCAACCTGAGACTGGGAGATTTTTAAAATTTATAATTATCACAATCGGCAAAGTTGCCTTATTACCCGGCAAGGGATGTCGTTGAAGTTTTTATTCCTAGCCTGAACAAGCGCGCATTAAAACATAACCCAAACTAAATGGCAAGTCTTTTTTGAGTCAGAATTGATAAAATGGTTTAGTTTATAGCTGGGGCGATGAAAATTGTGTTCGCTTTATCAGTTGTGCACAAAAAATGTTAGCCGCAAAAAATAATTAATTAAAACATGGTTATTTAAGTGACTATTTTTAAATAATTTTTTTCAGCACTTCATTTCAACAGGTAACGTTTTTAGACAAAAATCACCTGATTTTCACCACCCCAGTTTCTAGCTTTGTTCTCAAACCAGCCATTTTAATGTTCAGGTTGACATTATCAAAGCTAAATAAGCCACCAAATAGGCTAAACTGACAGGTTTTTAAGTAAGTAAAATAGTTACCCTAAAAACGAGGTATATAAAATAACAACTTCACACGGATTAAAAGATGAAAAAAATTTTTCGTGATATTGAAGCTATTGAAGCACTTGATAATCTGATGGCATTCACAAAATAGTCAACAGAAATGCCACTTATCCAGTCGCTTAATAAGGTAGAGAAGTTATATGAACACTTTATCCAAAAACTTTAGTATTGCTATTTTTGGTAGTGCCCGTTTACAAGCCAATACGCCAGAATTTCAATTTATTTGTGATCTAAGTCAAGCCATTGTTGAAACATTGGGAATAGATATTGTTACCGGTGGCGGGCCGGGTATTATGGAAGCGGCCAATCAAGGAGTGATGCAGGCTGTCATAGAGCAATGGGATCATTTTAAGAAAGGAAACCGGCCCAAAAGTTATGGAATGAGTGTGCGTCTGCCTTATGAAGAGGAATCTAGTCCATACTTACATGTCGAGAAACTTCATAAACACTTCACGACGCGGCTCCAATCCTTTGTCAGTCTTATTCAAGGCGCGTATGTAGGCGCAGGCGGTATTGGTACTTTACTAGAACTGAGTCTTCTGTGGCAACTTAAACAGGTGAATCATCTACCCGTCGATTTCCCGCTGGTTCTTGCACCAGTATGGGAACCCATTTTAGAGGCCTTCTATGACATGACA
The DNA here is from genome assembly GCA_003646175.1 of Candidatus Parabeggiatoa sp. nov. 1. Lineage (GTDB taxonomy): Bacteria > Pseudomonadota > Gammaproteobacteria > Beggiatoales > Beggiatoaceae > Parabeggiatoa. The sequence goes on along the minus strand of QNER01000164.1, from coordinate 3,149 downwards.
TTTTCTCAAAGAGAAAATAGTATCCCACTTATTAATTCTGATAATATGGCTTTGATTCAATTTTCTGACAATATTGAAGAAATAGTCGAAATATTTCGTTTTGCTCATCAAAGATGGCAAGAAACTGATTGTGGATAACTGAGAGGAATATAAATGGAAATGATAAATTTCTTGTCACTACAAAACATAGGACATGCTCTTGGTATGGTTGGCATGGCTTGTGTGGTTTTTGCCTATTTTGCCGTCGAACGTGATTGGTTTGATAATAAAGAGGTTAAGTTCTATGTCGTCAATTTAATAGGGGCTATTTTATTATTGATTAGTTTGTTGATCAATTTTAATTTAGGCAGTTTTGTCATTGAGATTTTTTGGATTGCTATTTCAATTATGGGGATAATCAATAATTACAAAGTAAAATCAAGGAGTTAGTGTCACGATGCTTCGATTATGGTTCCCTATGACTGGGGAAACCATAAGAGTAGAGTTCAACATCAATTTGACCACTACAATAAATCCGATTTTTCCAAAAAATCGGGTTTCTTTTTGAATGACTCTGGTACACGATCGCTCCAATTCCAAGGCCACCTCTTAGCCCCTTTGGGCTAGAAAAGTGGTGCCGGGGATTGGAGCAATCCTGCACTAGCACCCCAGCGTAAAAAAACCAAGTTTTTCACCAAACTCAATTTTTGTTTGGTATATTATTGGGAAATCCCTTATTGACTCATTTTACGCATAAAGCTTGAGGAGTCTGTCTGACTTAACAGTTAAGTAATTGATTTACAATATATTTTATTTTTGCGCCAAATAGACTAAATCCAATTAAATCAATAGGTTAGCTCACTAAGTCAGACCAACTCCTAGTGTTCCTGCGTCAAAAACCAAATGTATGGGTATATTATTGCTTTGGGAAGTTTTTTATTGATTTTCAGATAAGAATGGAGAAAAAAATATGTGGCGTAGATTTTTACCTTTTTTAGCTTGGTGGCCCCTCGTTGGGCGTGACAGTTTACGGACTGATCTACTGGCAGGTTTAACCGGGGCGGTGATTGTTCTTCCCCAAGGCGTGGCTTTTGCAATGATTGCCGGTTTACCGCCAGAGTACGGGCTATATACTGCGATGGTCACACCCATTGTGGCGGCCCTATTTGGTTCCTCGCTACATCTGATTTCGGGGCCAACAACAGCCATTTCCATTGTGGTTTTTTCGGCTATCAGTCACCATGCCGATCCGGGTACGCCAGAATTTATCAGTCTCGCTTTAACCCTCACCTTTTTAGCTGGCCTCTACCAACTCGCATTTGGCTTGGCGCGTCTGGGCACTTTAATCAATTTTGTTTCTCACACAGTTGTTGTGGCTTTCACCGCTGGGGCAGCTGTTCTCATTATGACCAGCCAATTGAAACATGTACTGGGTGTGTATGTCCCTAAAGGTGAATCTTTTTTACATACTTGGGTAGATATTTTTAACGAGATAGGTGACATTAATTATTATATACTTACGGTAGCTTTATCCACCTTGATATTCGCACTTCTCCTTAAACGTTTCTTGCCCCGCCTACCCTATCTGTTGCTGGCGATGATTTTTGGTAGTTTAGTCAGCATCATCCTCAATGGTGAAGCGCATGGAGTCCATTTAGTCGGTGAAATACCAGCACATTTGCCCCCTTTATCATCGCCAGATTTTTCCATAGCCACGATACGTCAATTAGCTCCAGAAGCATTAGCAGTGGCACTATTGGGTTTGATTGAAGCCGTCTCCATTGCTCGCTCTGTCGCAACCCGTTCTCATCAAAGTATTAATGGTAATCAAGAGTTTATTGGTCAAGGCTTATCCAATATTGTTGGTAGTTTCTTTTCCAGTTATGCCGGTTCTGGCTCATTTACCCGTTCGGGCATTAATTATCAAGCTGGTGCCAAGACACCTTTATCAGCCATTTTTGCGGCTGTCTTTCTTGCCCTCATTGTGTTGTTAATCGCGCCATTAACGGCTTACTTACCCATTGCCGCTATGGGCGGTATTATCCTATTAGTGGGTTACAACTTGATTGACTTTCACCAGATTAAAGGGATTATTAAAGCCAGCCGTTCCGAAACCAGCATTTTAGCGGTGACTTTTTTGGCCACTTTGTTTTTGGAATTAGAATTTGCCATCTATGCGGGTATTTTATTATCTTTGGTGTTTTACTTGAATAGAACGGCACATCCAAGGATTGTCGCCTTAGCCCCGGATCCAGAAGAAAGACAGCGACACTTGACTAATATTGAACGTAAAACTTTGCTAGAATGTCCACAATTAAAAATTATCCGTATTGATGGCTCCCTTTTCTTTGGGGCCGTCAGTGATACTTCAACTCAATTACGCCGACTGAAGAAAAAAGAGCCTACCCTCACCCATATTTTAATCATTGCAGATTCCATCAACTTTATTGACATTGCAGGTGGTGAGATGCTAGTTCAAGAAGTCAAGTATTGGAAAGCGCAAGGGGGTGGCTTGTATTTGTGCGGACTGAAAATGGAAGTCGAGAACTTTCTACGGCGTGGTGGTTATCTGGATGAAATGGGTGAAAATAACGTGTTTACTTCAAAGACACAGGCGATAGCCAACATTTTTAAACAGTTAGATGCTCATCAATGTCAAACTTGTGAACACTGTATTTTTCTCGAATGTCAAAACATCAAAAATAGTGCCTGAACGAAATACCCTTGCTGCTGTGTCATTTCTTAACACCCCAGAACAAGGGTAGTCCCCCACAGGTAATGATTTTACGGATGCTATCCCTCGAAGGGATAGTATCCGTTTCAACCTAGTGCACGATCGATCCAGTTCCCGTACCACCCAGCCAACAGCCAACAGCTAAAGCAGTTGTCTGAAAGCTCAAGTCGGCTAAAGCCGACTAACCCCCTTTTGTAGTGCCCTTTGGGGTACTTGAGCTTTGAGACAACTGCTTTCACGCCAAATTTTTGGCGCGCAAAAATTTTGGCGCGAAAAGCTGTTGGCTGAGGTGGTCTGGAAACTGTAGCGATCTTGCACTAGTACAGCAATCACTAAGTTCGCATAAGACTTTTTTAGATTGCTTTGCCCCTGAAAGGGGCTGACATACCAGCCTAGGGCAACGCCCTAGGATTTATGGGTTTAGAATTTCAGCCCT
>QNER01000163.1 GCA_003646175.1 Candidatus Parabeggiatoa sp. nov. 1 | reverse complement strand
GGCCGGTGTAGACACTGTTACATTGAATAACCCTAATTACGTCAAAGCAGGCACCGTGCTGTCAGATATAGAATGGTTTGATGCTTCATTTTTTGGTTTCAGTGCCAGAGAAGCTGAAATAACGGATCCGCAACACCGTCTGTTTTTAGAATGTGCTGAACAGTCCCTTGAAAACGCGGGTTACGATCCGGCGACTTATGAAGGACAGATTGGTGTCTACGCAAGTGTTGAGGCAAGTCATTATTGGCTCAACAACCTTTCTCCACACCGCAACCTCCTAGAATCATCACTTGGGTTCCAAGTGATAATAGGGAATGATAAAGATTATCTCTCGACACGAGTGTCTTATAAACTCAACCTGAGAGGCCCCAGTGTGAGTGTTCAAACCGCCTGTTCGAGTTCCTTGGTGGCGGTTCACTTGGCTTGCCAAAGTTTGCTTAATGGCGAATGCGACATCGCTTTGACGGGTGGCGTTGCTGTTCATGTTCCCCAGAAAGCCGGCTATTGGTATCAAGAAGGCATGATTTTTTCTCCCGATGGGCATTGCCGCGCCTTTGATGCTAAGGCACAGGGATTTGCAAATAGCAAAGGTGTAGGGATTGTGGTTTTAAAAAGATTAGAAGAGGCCATCACTGAGGGAGACTACATTTATGCCACTATCAAAAGTTCGGCTATCAATAACGATGGGTCTTTAAAAGTGGGCTTTACGGCACCTAGTGTCGAAGGTCAAACGGCGGTGATTTCGGAAGCCATTGCTGTCGCCGGGATTGAGGCGGACACGATCACCTATGTAGAAGCTCATGGAACAGGCACAAAACTCGGAGATCCCATTGAAATCGCCGCACTAACACAAGCTTTTCGGGCGCACACCCAGAAAAATGGGTTCTGTGCAATAGGTTCCGTGAAAACAAATCTCGGACATGCGGCGGCGGCCGCCGGGGTAATGGGCCTTATCAAGACGGTTCTGACACTGAAACACCGCTTATTGCCACCCAGTCTGCATTTTGAACAACCCAATCCTCAAATTGATTTTGCTAATAGCCCATTCTACGTTAATAGCACACTATCTGAATGGAAAACAAATGGAATGCCTCGCCGCGCTGGAGTCAGTTCTTTTGGCTTCGGGGGTACCAATGCTCATGTTATTCTTGAAGAAGCCCCAACACCTGAAACTTCAGGAAAATCTCGCCCTTGGCAGTTGCTCGTTATCTCAGCCAAAACCTCCTCGGCACTAGAGACTGCAACTGCCAATCTGGCAACATACTTAGAGAGGCATCCTGATATTAATCTCGCTGATGTGGCTTATACATTGAGCAAGGGTCGTCAAGCTTTCAGCCATCGAAGTCTGTTGGTTTGTCAGCAAACTGACGAGGCTGCTATTGCACTTCGTACCGTTGACCCCAAACGGGTTTTTACCAATTTCAAAGAACTAAAAGAGAGGCCGGTGGTCTTTATGTTTTCTGGGCAAGGCGCACAGTATGTCAATATGGCCTTGGAACTCTACCAAACTGAACCGACTTTTCGTGAGCAGGTGGAGCGATGTTCAGAATACTTGAAACCCCTGTTAGGGCTTGACTTGAAGCAAGTGCTATACCCCCATAAAGAACAGAACTTAGAGGCAGAACAACAACTTAACCAGACCGTGATAACACAATCAGCACTGTTTGTGATTGAGTACGCCCTAGCGAAGTTATGGATGGCGTGGGGGATATTTCCCGATGCCATGATTGGTCACAGCATTGGTGAATATGTGGCTGCATGTCTGGCGGACGTTTTTTCATTAGAAGACGCATTATCACTGGTTGCGGCACGCGGACAGATGATGCAACAACGGCCTCATGGTGCAATGCTCGCGGTTTCATTGTCAGAACAGGAAATACAACCCTTCTTGGGCAACGGGCTCTCTCTGGCAGCGATTAACGGCCCGTCCCGTTGCGTGGTTTCGGGTATCACGGAGGCCGTGGTGGCATTACAAAATCAGTTGACCGAACAAGGCGTGGAAAACCGCCGTCTACACACCTCCCATGCCTTCCATTCTGAAATGATGACTCCCATCTTGGCATCATTCACAGAGCGAGTTAAACAAGTTCGGCTGAATCCACCACAAATTCCCTACGTGTCCAATGTCACAGGCACTTGGATTACCGCCGCGGAGGCGAGCGAACCCAGTTATTGGGCCAAGCATCTACGACAAACGGTGCGCTTTGCTGACGGCATGCAAAAGGTGTTGGAAGACTCGGCGAGAATCCTGCTGGAGGTTGGCCCCGGACGGACGTTAAGTACCTTAGCGAGACAACATCCTGATAAAGAGGCCGAGCAAGTGGTATTGTCCTCGTTACGCCACCCGCAAGACAGCCAGTCGGATGTTGCGTTTTTGTTGAATACCTTGGGCAAACTCTGGCTGGCAGGTGGAGCAGTGGATTGGTCAGGATTCTATGCTTATGAGCGTCGTCATCGCCTCCCATTGCCAACCTATCCTTTTGAACGTCAGCGTTATTGGATTGATCCACCTAGCATCAACAAAGAGATTCGACGGGAATCCTTACCAGAAACAGAACATGCTCAAAAAGTCGATTCAGATTGTTCCCACTCAAAAGCGAATGTGCTAAAGAATTCTGTGGCACCCCGCAATGAACTTGAACAAACGATTGCCAACATTTGGGCCAAATGCTTGGGTATTGAGCCAGTAGGAATTTATGATAATTTTTTTGAGTTGGGGGGTGATTCTCTCATAGCCGTTCCACTTCTCATCCAGTTACGCAATACCTTTCAAAAGTCATTGCCTCCACAGAGCTTATTACAAGCACCTACGGTGGCACAGTTGGCTGAATTAATTGAAGAAACCTGTTCAAACTTTCAATTGCCCAAACAAACTCGGCCAACGATGCCGTCATCTTTGGTGCCCATTCAGTCTACCGGTTCAAAGCGCCCTTTCTTCTGCGTGCATCCGGTAGGTGGAAATGTTCTCTGTTATGCCAAATTGGCACATTATCTGGGTACCGAGCAACCCTTTTATGGACTGCAAGCTTGGGGTTTGGACGGCAAAGAGGCACCGCTCACTCAGATAGAAGATATGGCTACGGACTATATTAAAGCACTACGGATTGTTCAACCGCACGGGCCGTACATGCTTGGGGGCTGGTCTTTCGGAGGTGTCGTGGCCTTTGAAATGGCCCAGCAACTGCAAAAGCTGGGGAATAAAGTGGCACTGCTTGCCCTAATAGATATTGGCGCACCGATTGAAGGTTCCAAACGGGCTCAGTTGGATGATGCGACATTGTTGGCTTGGTTCGCCCTCGATTTTGGAATAGGTTCCGAGCAGGAATTGGCATTATTGGTCAATACACTTCGAGGAGTTGAGTTGGAGGAACAGTTGCACTATCTTCTAGCGCAGGCGAAAAAGGCCAAGATTTTGCCTTCAACGGCTGAACTTGACGATATTCGCCCTTTGGTGCGAGTTTTCAAAAGCAATGTTAAAGCCTTGCAAAGTTATGTGCCAAAAGTTTATTCCAACCGAATGACCTTGTTTCGTGCCAGCGAGTCGTTGAGTTTACAAGCCGGTGAGTCATTTGATGGTTCTATCATAGAACCAATTGGTTCCATACTAGAGTGGGGCAAACTTTCTTTAGAACCAATAGAGATATATACTATTCTAGGCAATCATTACACGATAATCGCCGAACCCCATGTCGAACACTTAGGAAAACAATTGAGACGTTGCATCGATACAATTCATGTTGATTAGGATCAACGAAAAAGGAGAGCAAGAATGACACAAAGTATTTTTGTGGGCACTTGGAGACTGGTATCTTATGAAGTTAAGCTTGAAAACGGTCAGGTTATCTACCCGTTTGGTGAAGAGCCGGTTGGCTACCTCATGTACACTGAACAGGGATATATGTCTGTGACTATGATGAGTGCCAACCGTCCTCCGTTTGCCTCCGAAAATACCCGCAAAGCGAGCAAAGAAGAAATATTAGCGGCAGCCGAGACTTTCTTAGCCTATTGCGGTAAGTATGAGGTTTTGGAAGATAAAGTTGTTCATTACCCGGAAGTTAGCGGGGTTCCCAACTGGATTGGTGTAAGACTAGAACGCACTTTTAAAATAACGGGCAATAGGCTGTTCTTGAGTACACTTCCGTCTAGCAAGGGCGATATGCCAGCTACTTCTTCCCATTTAGTCTGGGAGCGTGTTTGAATCATACGATGGAAAGGCGATAGGTTCACGATGACAATGTCACATTATCAGAAACGGCGTAGTAGTTGAAATGTGACATTGTCAAGTTAAAAAATAAATTTTAAAAGACGTTTATGATTATAACGGATTTGGGGGATAACAGAAATGATGGGGTTTGCCCTTGGTTGGCAAGGGCTGACATTTATGTTAGTCCCTACGTTCCAACGGGATTTAACCCCATGTAGGGGAGAACCGATGTGTTTGCCCCCAAATCAGTTATAATTAGAAAAGTTTGATATGTTACCTTTTTATAGATGGTGTAAAGGAGATTTGATTATGCAAGAAGTTAAACTGACTCCAGCGCAGCGGAGTCATTTGGAAGCCCTCATTGCCCGTTATACCCAGCGTACCCAAAAATCAAAGCAATACCAACAAACTTATCGTTTGCCTTTTGCAGATTTTAGAGGGGTATTCGTATTTCGTATGGAAACCAAAGAAATGTGCTATCCCATTATCGGCCAGTCCTCTCGGGGTTCTAAAATTTGGGACCTTGATGGAAATGAATACGTCGATTTCTCAATGGGTTTTGGCGTCAATCTGTTGGGCCATCAACCTGACTTCATTACGGCCGCGCTGGAAGAACAGTTAAAACGGGGTATACAGCTGGGGCCACAATCGAACCTAGCTGGCGAAGTGGCCGAGTTAATCAGTGAACTGACGGGTATGCCACGCGTGACTTTTTGTAATTCAGGCACCGAGGCCGTGATGACCGCATTGCGTATAGCTCGCGCTGCAACGGGTCGTGAAAAAATGGCGTTATTTGCTAACTCTTATCATGGTCACTCTGACGCGATGTTGGTTGTTCCAGGCGAGGATTTTAGGGGAACTCCTTTACAAGCGGGGGTATTGAAAAAGACGGTAGAAGAAAGTTTTGTTTTACCTTATGGTACGGCCGAAGCCCTAAGCACTATAAAGGCGCACGCCCATGAATTAGCAGCGGTTCTAGTTGAACCGGTGCAAATCCGCAATCCTACTATACAGCCCAAAGCGTTTCTCCATGAACTGAGAGAAATAACGACAGCATCAGGTATCACCTTAATTTTCGATGAAGTTCTAACGGGTTTTCGTGCTCATTTAGGTGGCGTACAAGCTTTGTTTGGGGTGGAGGCGGATATTGTCACTTATGGCAAAATCGTCGGTGGAGGGATGCCAATAGGTCTTGTGACTGGCAAGGCTAATTACATGGATCGAATTGATGGTGGTATGTGGCAGTACGGAGATGCGTCATATCCTGAAGTCAAACGGACTTTTTACGCGGGGACTTTCTGTAAACATCCATTGGCAATGGTGGCAGCTCGTGCCGTACTCAAACATTTAAAACAGCAAGGGCCTACCTTACAAGAACGGTTGAATGAGCGCACCTCACGGTTAGCCAACCAGCTCAATGCGTATTTTGAACAACTTGAGTTACCCATTCGGATGGTGCATTTTGCCTCCGGCTTTGGTTTTGCCCATCCTAGGATTGATGGCAAAATATTTGAGAAACGGCTTCCGTTGGAAATGGAGTTACTCTACTATCATCTTGTCGAAAAGGGCTTTTATATATGGGAAGCCCGGACTTGTTTTTTATCGACGGCACACACCGATGACGAAATTGAACGTTACATTAATGCGGTAAAAGAAAGTATTGAAGAACTACAGGCGGGCGGTTTTTCTTTTTAGAGAATTTTATCGACATTGGTTCAGTTGGGACCCTTCAGTTAGTTATTTCTAAAAAATAGTTAACAGTTGTACCGAAGTAATGGGTAATAGGCAATACCTAAAAATGGCAAGTCACTTACTTAGCTTTTATTTTATTAATCAATTGTTTAGGATTGTTTTTAGGGCCTCATTTGAGGATTGAAAATCAAAATAAAATATTTTGAATTATACAAACCAATCAAATAGTTAAATTTATTCATGACCATTTTAATTGCCACTTTTAGGTAATAGGTAATATCAAAATGGTAGTGGGTTTGATGTGATAGGAGTATTTGAACTATGGGCTTTTTAATAATGATGGATTTTTCCTAAACCCTCGACTCATTGCTTGATACGATTTATCTGTCTGCCCATTACCCATTACCCTTCATTCATAACTGTCAACTACTGTTGAAGGGTGCCTTCAGTTGGAGGTTAAAATTTTAGTAATGCCCCAAAATGGGTAGTGGTGAACATTCCAAAAGTCTTGTGTGAGAAAAAAATTCTACCACTATGAAGTGGGGCACTACCAAAAATAAGAATTAAGACCTCCGAGGTTTTGAAAACATCGGATATCTGACAACCTGATTCATTTCTTTCTCACTTGAACACGGAAATAATTGCTAAATAATTGCTATGTTGACCATACAAAATTACCAAATTTTGGCTCAAATTTATGAAAGTGCCAACTCACTCGTTTATCGTGCTTTGAGAGAAGAGGATAATCAACCCGTTATCCTAAAACTCCTCAAACAAGACTATCCCACACCAGAAGAATTGACTCGCTATCGGCAAGAGTATGACATCACTCGCCACCTGGAAAATGTGGACGGTGTGATAAAGGCTTACAGCCTTGAAAAGCATCAAAATACATTGGTGATGTGCTTAGAGGATTTTGGTGGCGAGTCTTTAAAGCACTGGTTGGCGGAACGCACGTTTAGCCTGGAGGAATTACTCCGGCTTGCCATTTCGTCGGCCGACATTTTGGCCCAAATTCATCAACAAAATATTATCCATAAGGATATTAACCCGGCCAACCTCATTTTCAATCCCACCACTGGGCAACTTAAAATCATTGACTTCGGGATTTCAACTCAATTCTCACGGGAAATGCCAACGCTCAAAAATCCCAATGTGTTAGAAGGCACACTGGCGTATATGTCACCAGAACAAACCGGGCGGATGAATCGCGCCATGGATTATCGTAGCGATTTTTATTCGTTGGGTGCGACTTTTTATGAAATTTTTACCCGAAAAATGCCTTTTGAAGCCACGGATGCGATGGAATTAGTCCATGGTCATATTGCTATTAAGCCGCCACGACCGGTTGATGTTAACCCGCAAATTCCGGGGGCCGTTTCAGATGTCATCATGAAATTATTAGAAAAAACGGCCGAAGCGCGTTACCAAAGTGCTTGGGGTCTCAAAGCCGATTTTGAAAATTGTCTCAATCAATTGGAGGCCACCGGGCAAATTGAAACTTTCCGGCTGGCACAATTTGACATGTCTGCTCGGTTTAAAATTCCACAAAATTTATATGGTCGTGAACGTGAAATCGACACGTTGCTAACGGCCTTTGAGCAAGTCAGTCAGGGCCAGACACAACTGACGTTAGTGGCCGGGTATTCAGGCATCGGTAAATCCGTGCTGGTCAAGGAAATTTATAAATCTTTGACCGAGAAGCAGGGGTATTTCATTGCCGGCAAATTTGACCAATTTAAACGCAATATTCCCTACAGTGCCATTGCCAACGCGTTTGGGGAATTAGTGCAACAACTGTTAATGGAAAGCGAATCCCAACTGGCACAATGGCGGGAGGAACTGTTAACCGCTCTTGGGCCTAATGGACAAGTCATTATTGATGTGATTCCAGAGCTAGAACGGATCATTGGAAAACAACCGACCGTGCCTATACTTGGGCCAACGGAGTCTCAAAACCGTTTTAATTTTGTTTTTCAAAACGTTATGCGTGTTTTTTTTCAACAAAAACACCCTTTTATCATCTTTTTAGATGATTTGCAGTGGGCCGATTCTGCGACACTCAAATTATTAGAATTGGTAATGACGGATAAAGAAACCGGCTATCTGTTTTTGATCGGGGCCTATCGAGATAACGAAGTCAGTCCCACCCATGCCTTGATGATGACACTTGACAAGCTCCACAAGGAAGAAGTCACAGTCAACCAGATTCATTTAATGCCTTTGAATCTTGAGCATGTCAACCAATTGATTGCCGACAGTTTACGTACCCACAGGGCGGCGGTTCAACCTTTGACGGAATTGGTGATGCGTAAAACGGCGGGCAATCCCTTTTTTGTCAATCAATTTCTGAAAACGCTGTATGAGGAAAACCTACTCACTTTTGAGGTAGAACAGTTAGGCTGGCAATGGGATGTTGCCAAAATTGGGGCCATGAACATCACCGATAATGTGGTAGAGTTGATGATTGGTAAATTGAAGAAATTGCCCAAGAGTTCACAGCACGTTTTGCGTCTGGCCGCGTGCGTGGGCAATCGTTTCGATTTAAACACCCTGGCTGTCATCCATAAAAAATCCACCCCAGAAACTTTCCAGAACCTAACGCCGGTTCTTACGGAAGGATTAGTTTTGCCGGCTTCTGAATTAGAAATTACTGGGGTTAATGTTCTTAATTCCCCGTTATCTATTTCCAATTTTCAATTTTTACATGACCGCGTACAACAAGCCGCTTATGCGTTAATTGATGACAACCAGAAAAAGGCGGTGCATTTACAAATAGGTCACTTGTTGCTCAAGAATACCCAAGCTAACAAATCAGAAGAGCATCTATTTGATATTGTTGAACATCTAAATATTGGCTTTGAACTGGTAGACAATCAAGCCGAGAGAAATGAAATTGCTCGTCTCAATTTGGTAGTGGGCCAAAAAGCGAAGGCCGCAACGGCTTATGGAGCAGCGGTCAAGTATTTGGAGATGGGGAGAGAACTATTGGCCGAAGACAGTTGGGAAACCGAGTATGATTTGACGCTCAATCTCTATACGGAAGCTGTGGAAGCGACATTCCTAAACACCAACTTTGAACAGACCCACATTTTGTCTGATAATGTTTTACAACAAGCCAATACCGTGCTAGACAAAGTCAAGGTGTATGAAATCAAAATCCAGTATTATGTTGCTCGAAACCAGATGCAAGCCGCTATGGATACTGTTCTCCAAGCACTTCAAAATTTGGGAGTTTCCTTGTCAGATTCACCGCCTCCCAATCTTCCTATTGAAAAAATATACCAGCGACCGGAAATGACTAACCCCAGTAAACTCGCTGCTATGCGACTCATGGTAATTGGACAGGTCGCATTTTATCTTGGCCAGTCTCCACTATGGGGACAGGTGATATTGACCATGGTCAATCTCGGTATTCGTGATGGAAATTCGCCGTTCGCCGCTTTCGCCTATGCGACCTATGGTTTTATTCAATGTGCTGGTCTGTCCGATATTGAGAAGGGTTATCAGTTTGGGCAATTGGGATTAAAAATGGTAGAACAATTTGATGCCAAAGCACTCAAATGTAGAGTAGGGGAAATGTTAGATGCTGGTATCCGACATTGGAAAGAACCGGCCGCAGAAGCCATAGTATTTTTGCGTGAAGATATTCAGATCGGTCTGGAAAACGGCGATCTCGAATTTGCCGGTTATAGTGCTATGTTCTATTGCTCCAACATTTTTTTCATTGGAGACCCTCTGGAATCGGTGCATCAGAAACAGGTACACTGCATTGGTTTAATCCAGAAGATAAAAAATAAATTCCAACTCTATTATGCTAATATATGGGGACAGTTGGTACTGAATTTAAGGGGTGAAACTCAAGATAAACACTGCTTGACGGGTCCGTTTTTTGATGAAGCCGACTTGTTGCCCATTTTGCGAGAGGCGAATAACCAGATGTCGTTGTTCAGTGTCTATCACGCCAAAACGATGCTCAGTTATTTGTTTAAAAATTACGAGGGTGCGATTACTAACAACTCCCAAGCGACAAATTATGAACAATCTACCAATGGAACTTTGCTTTTTGCTGTACATCTTTTCTATGCTTCTCTCGCTCTCCTTGCCCACTATCCCACAGTTGCCCAGGAGACGCAAACAGAATACTTGGAAAAAGTCGCGGCTAACCAGCAGAAAATGGCAATCTGGGCAAAGCATGCTCCGATGAATTTTCAGCACAAGTATGATCTCGTGGAGGCGGAGAAGGCCAGAGTGTTAGGACAACTTCTTGAAGCAGAGGCTTGTTACGAAAAAGCCATTTCTGGCGCGAGGGACAACGGCTATATTCAAGAGGAAGCCTTAGCCCATGAACTGGCCGGCCTGTTTTATCTGGCAAAAGGACAAACCAAATTTGCCCAAGTCTGCTTACGTGAAGCCCACTATGCCTATCAACAATGGGGAGCCGCAGCTAAGGTTGCGGATTTAGAGCAAAGATACCCGCAATTTCTCGCCAAGCCCGTTTCAACACAGGTTCAGACAAGTATTACAAAAACGCCAGCTGCCACTTTAATGGGCCCGACTTCTCTAACGAGTTATTCTAGCTTGCTAGATCTAAGTAGTGTGGTGAAGGCCTCTCAAACCCTGTCTGGGGAAATTGTGTTGGAGCGTCTTAAGATAAAAATGATGCAGCTGGTGATTGAAAATGCCGGTGCTGAAAAAGGTTTTTTGTTATTGCCTCAAAAAGACCAATGGTTTATCGAAGCCGAAGGCAACGTTGGGAGTGAGGAAGTCAACGTGTTGCAGTCCATTCCGGTTGAAGAACATCAGCAGATGGCCGCCACCATGATCCACTATGTGGCCCGCACACAACTTCATCTGGTGTTGGATAATGCCACTGAAGAGGAGCAATTTAGCCGTGATCCGTATATTGTCAAACACCGTCCCAAATCGGTGTTATGTGCGCCGTTAGTTAATCAAGGGCAATTGACAGGTATCCTATATTTAGAGAACAACTTAACCGAAGGCGCTTTTACGCCAGATCGTTTGGAAGTGCTTCAAGTGTTGTCTTCGCAAATCGCGATATCGATTGAAAACGCGCTGTTGTATCGGACGCTGGAACAAAAAGTCGAAGAACGTACCGCTCAATTGGCACAAGCCAATACTCAATTGGCCGATGCCAACCAACAAATTATGGGCTTGAATGAGCAACTGAAATCAGAAAACCTCCGCATGAGTGCCGAGTT
>QNER01000162.1 GCA_003646175.1 Candidatus Parabeggiatoa sp. nov. 1 | reverse complement strand
GCTCTCTGTGTGTATAATAGTCTTATGTCCATTTTCCAAAATCCTGTCAGGAGCCCGTAAAAATCAACCAAAAATAGGGTACGCAAAATGCTGTGGAGTAAAATTGTTTATTTATCAATGATATAGAAATATAAAAATAAAATTTTTATTAAGCGAATGAAGTAGTTTAACAAACCATTTTCACGACAAACTTGAACATCGAGTAGTATAATGCTTGAATCATGGCATGCTAATCCCCATTGTTCTATTCTTTATTTGAACATAGAAGAGGTTTTTCGTTTATGACAGTTGAACGAATAGTGTTTATTTTGGCAGGTGGTTTTATTTTACTCTCACTGGCTTTAAGTCAGTTACATCATCCCTATTGGCTTTGGTTTACCGCTTTTGTTGGTGCTAACTTGTTTCAAAGTGGCTTTACGCGCTTTTGTCTGCTGGCAATCATCCTCAAAAAAGCTGGTGTACCGACTGAATCACAAAAAGCAATGGCTTCAGCCGAAATACAGACTTCTTGACATATGGAACAACAAATTATTGAATTCGTTGGTAATAATGCCGGCTGGTTTCTCGCTCTCAGCGTTGTCCTTGGTTTATTAGTTTGGAGTTTTTTGGGAGATATGGTAACAGGGCTTAAATCTTTGTTACCACAAGAAGCGACTTTGCTGATGAATCATGAAAATGCTGTTGTGCTTGATGTCCGTGAGGATAATGAATATGCACAAGGGCATATTCTAAATTCCGTGCATATTCCGTTAAGTACGTTAACTGATAAAATGGAACGTTTGGAAAAGTACCGTAACCGTCCTATCATCGCCAGTTGCATGAGCGGTAACCGTTCAGGACGCGCTTGCGGTGTGCTGAAAAAAAACGGTTTTGAGAAAGTTCATAACCTCAAAGGCGGCATTATTGCGTGGCAAAATGCCAGTCTACCTTTAACTAAAGGTAAAAATAAAAACTGATTTAATCTTATGAGGGCTAACCCTCTACCTCGCTACCAACTCCCACAGCACTAACTACATAACCAAAGAGGATGACTTCAGTGGAAGATACGCCTAATCAGGCAAATGCAGGCACCACGCCAGAACAATTTGGAATACAAAATATCTATATCAAAGATATTTCTTTTGAGACACCCAATTCACCACAGATTTTTACACAAGAGTGGAAACCGCAAATCGAATTGGAGTTGTCTAATAAGATCAATCCGTTGAACGAAGGTGTCTATGAAGTTGTATTAAACATCACCGCCACCGTCAAAGCCGCCGAGAAAACCGCCTTTCTTGTTGAAATCCATCAAGCCGGTATTTTTACTATGAGTGGGTTTCGGGAAGATAAATTGTTGTACATGCTCAATAGTTATTGCCCAACTATATTGTTTCCTTTTGCCCGTGAAACCGTTTCTAATATAGTGACACGAGGCGGATTTCAGTCGCTATGGTTGGCACCGATTAACTTTGATGCCTTGTATGATCAGCAACTTCAAGAAAAACAACAACAAGGCCAAAAAACCATGATTCATTAGGAATTTGGCGCCTAAATAAACCTACACCAATCAGTCGTGGTGCAATGTGGGTTATGGAGTCCAATCTTTGCTCCAGTTTTTGCGTCGATTTTAGTTTGGACACTCAAACTAAAGTTTGAACTCCTAAAAACCTGCATGTCACCCACATTTCATGACTACCCGCAAATCGTTCCCAAGTTTTTTATAACACCTTGAGATCGAATGACGCAAATACCGCGTAAGTTATTAAAGCCACGTCCTTTAACGTTTAATTGTCTTTCTACCACAGTTCAATGACAGCACGACAACCTATTTTGGTACTGGGTGCCGGCTCGTGGGGTACCGCGCTTGCCTTGGTTTTGGCTCAGAACGGTAACGACGTTTGGCTTTGGAGCCGGCATACGGAACATGTTAAGCAGATGCTGGTTGCAAAACAAAATGCTCAATTTTTGCCTAACTATTACTTTCCTGATGCTTTACAACCGATTTCCAACCTAGAAGAGTCTGTATCACAGGTGAACAATATTGTGGTGGTGGTACCTAGCCATGGCTTTCGTGAAGTGCTCAACAAAATTGCCCCACACATCACAGCTAGAGCTTGTGTGTGTTGGGCGACAAAAGGCCTGGAAAATAATACCGGCTTGCTGCTGCATCAAGTGGCTGAACAAGAGTTAGGAACCGGGCGGCAGTTGGGCGTTTTGTCAGGGCCTTCATTTGCCACAGAAGTCGTTGCAGGTTTACCCACAGCTGTTACCGTTGCGTCAAACTCAGCCCAATATGCCCAAGAGTTGGTGAAATTATTCCATAATCGCAACTTTCGCCTTTATACCAGTACTGATTTTATTGGTGTACAACTGGGCGGTGCCGTGAAAAATATTATGGCGATTGCGGCCGGGATTGCAGATGGTTTAGGTTTCGGTGCGAATACCCGTGCTGCCCTTATTACACGCGGATTAACAGAAATTGTGCGCTTTGGCACAGCATTGGGTGGACAACGTGAAACATTTATGGGTTTAGCCGGCTTAGGTGATTTGGTGCTAACCTGTACTGACAATCAATCACGCAATCGCCGCTTTGGTTATGCTTTAGCGCAAGGTTGCAATACAAGTCAAGCCCAAACCAAGATTGGACAAGTTGTTGAAGGTGTACAGGCGACTTTTGAAGTGAGTCGCTTAGCCCGGCAACTTGAGATAGATATGCCGATTGTTGAACAGGTTAATAACGTGTTGCAAGGTGTGTGTACCCCAAAAGACGCGGTGCAAGCTTTATTATCACGCCAACCAAAAGCAGAAACGCTGTGAATCTTAATTTCCTTGAATTTGAAAAACCAATTGCCGAACTCGAAGCTAAGATTGAGGAATTGCGCTATGTTAATAATGATACTGACATCAATATTAGCGATGAAATTGCTCGTCTACAACTCAAGTGTCAAGAACTCACCCGCTCAATTTTTTCCTCCTTAACGGCTTGGCAGATTTCCCAATTGGCACGACATCCGCAAAGACCTTATCTGCTTGATTACATTGAACTTATTTTTACCGATTTTCAAGAACTGCATGGTGATCGGGTTTTTGGGGATGATCAAGCGATGATTGGTGGATTGGCCCGATTTGAAGATCGCCCAGTAATGATCATTGGTCAACAAAAAGGCCGCGATACCAAAGAAAAAATACAACGTAATTTTGGCATGCCACGTCCTGAAGGCTATCGCAAAGCCTTGCGCCTGATGAAGATGGCTGAACGTTTTCGGTTGCCGATTCTCACTTTTATCGACACACCCGGGGCTTACCCGGGGGTTGATGCTGAAGAGCGTGGACAAAGTGAAGCTATTGCCCGTAATCTATACGTGATGTCAAGTTTAAATACACCTATATTATGCACAATTATTGGCGAAGGTGGCTCAGGCGGCGCTTTGGGAATAGGCGTAGGTGATAAGTTGTGTATGTTCGAATACAGCACTTATTCAGTGATTTCCCCCGAAGGCTGCGCGTCAATTTTGTGGAAAAGTGCTGACAAAGCGGCGGAAGCGGCGGAAGCCTTGAATATGACTTCACAACGCCTTAAGGAACTCGGCTTAATAGATATCATCATACCGGAGCCGTTGGGCGGTGCCCATAAAGATGTCAAGGCGATGGCAAAGAGTTTGAGCGCTGTTTTGCAAGAAAATTTAGACGTTCTTGAAAAATGGCCACCTGAAGAATTGGTAAAAAACCGCTATCACCGTTTTACGCAGTTTGGGCAATTTGAGGAGGGGTAATTGTTCATTAAGATTTTCCTTTGAAAAACCGGCTGGGAACTAAAAGCGAGATAGTCTCAATAATTATCGATTCATTAAACATTATGGCACTGGGGTCGTTGAATGGGATTGATTCACCTTCTGGGCTAACGCTACGGATTGCCCCTACAGGACAATCGAGATTGTAGGGGCAATCCTTTATGGTTGCCCTTTACCTATAAGCGTTACAACGAAACGATCCCAGTGCCAACATTATCAGTCGTTTGAAAACTTTTTAATGGGCTATCCATGTAAACCGCGACAGATACTTATCCTAAAAAAGGAAGGGATAGCTCACAAAAAACGATACTATCCCCAAAACGGATAGTAGCCTTTGAAAGTAGTTGAAAACTTTTTAATGAGAGCTTTAACCCACCAGACACGGCTGATTTACTTACTTGATGTTGTCATTTTTACGAGTTCAAGTTAAATCGGTATAACGTCTATTTTTTAAAGGATAAACAAACCGTACATTTTATCCTTTTAGCCAAAAACTAATCCAGACTCATAAAATTTTTTGAACTGTGCGGTTAGAGTAATTTGTAGGGTGGATGAACTATTAGCATCCACCAAGTTGCGCTTCAAAGTGGATTACGCCTAGCAGCTAATCCACCCTACTAATTGCACAGTTCAAAAATCTTTTATGCCCTAATTTTGTCATCAAAATTTATCCTTCTGATAATCCTTCTTTCTATTTAACCCTTATAGTTATTGCTTATTTTTGTCGCTGATAATTGATAACTGAAAAGGAGTCGAGTCAATGATTAAATAAATTGAAATCGAAAATTTCAGATGTTTTGGAAAATCGAAAGTTTCCGGATTTAGCCGAATCAATTTAATCGGTGGTAACAATAATGCCGGCAAAACCGCTTTTTTGGAAGCACTGTACCTACATCGTTCGCCTCAGGTTATAACGAAGATGCAACTGAGGGGCATGAATATCGATGTGATAAAAACCTACCCAGAAAAAGCGTGGGATAACCGGTTTTTAAATCAAGATAAAAAATCGACTATTACGGTAAAATCTGTCAATGAAGATAATGTTACCCATTTGCTGGCAATAACCGTCGGCAATTCAAAAGGCGCGAACAAAGAAGTTTGTCTGAAATATTACTCCGTGATGATGAATCTGATATTTCTATCTGGAGAATGCGACTCCTCTCGTTTCATTAGTCGCCCATTCTGAAGGCGTGTTAGTGAAAGCCAATGGTGGTATCACCCAGCAAAAAATTTCTTGGATACCCGCCTCGATCGACTCATCAAGTAAGAAACTTGCCAAGCTGTTTGATAAATGCTACATGAAGGGGCATTGTGATATCGTTAAGAAGGCTTTTCAACTCATTGATTCATCTATAGATAATGCCATAACCCTGAATATTGGAGAACCGCTTATTTATTTAGTGAGACAACCATCAAATGTCATGCCTTTATCTCTATTTGGGGACTCCTTAAATAGAGTAGCTGATTTATTTCTGAAATTAGTGAATAATCAAAATGGGATTTTGCTAATAGACGAAATAGAAAATGGTATTCATCATACCAAGCAAAAAGAATTGTGGAAGCTATTATTTGAGATAGCAACTAAGTTTGATATCCAAATATTTGCAACGACACACAGTTTAGAAATGCTTCGAGCATTTGTAGACGTTTGTTCGCAAATAGAAGACGGAAAAGCAGGTTAGCACGAAGAGTTTGCACGTCATATTAAAACCAACCAAATTATTGGCATGAAATATGAAAAGGTAAGTATTAGAATACGGACTAGATCGTCAAAAAGGAGTGAGAGGTGAGTAATATTTTGATTGTGGAAAGCGAAAATGACAAATCTTTTGTCGAAGCACTAATTAAGCACTGGCAGTATGAGATGACAGTGAGTGAGCCTATTTGTCGTATCTTTGATATACGAGAAGTACAGCGCATTGAAGGATTTCACGGATTTTTTTTAGGCGGATGTGGCTCAATATCTTATTTCATTTTCACCTTTTTCAAGGAAATGAAGTCACCAATGTCGAGGGCAAAGGCGAACTTGAAACGGTTCTTAAAGCTATCAAAAGCAAAGATTTATGCTGACTGTTTATCAAGTTGGAAAAGTTGTGTAGAAGAACACGGTAAAAAAATAACTGATAAATATTTTGATAAATTTTGGGTAAATTATTTATCAACGGTTTGATTGCTGTAGCAAAGAAATAAATATCAAGCTGCCAGAAAATGCAGTAATGAAGCGTTTATGAATAACGTAACGGATGCTATCCCTTCTTAGGGATAGTATCCGTCAACTTCGACAAATGTTACATTAGAAACCCATTTTTTGCTTAAAACTTGGGTTTGAACTCACCATGAGTGAAATGTGGTATTGTTAGGTTTATTGATTTTAATTTTACATAAGGGATTGATTGTTATGCTAATTTTTGAACATAGTCGCCCCGGGCGTTCCGTTACTTCACAATATCCCGCCCACCGTCATGAAATCACCGACATTCCAACAAAATTGCTGCGTAAAACGCGCCCCCAGTTGCCAGAGGTGTCGGAAATGCAGGTTGTCCGCCACTATACCCGCTTGTCACAGAAAAATTTTTCTATTGATACACATTTTTATCCCCTTGGCTCTTGCACGATGAAATATAATCCGCGTGCTTGTAATACTTTAGCCATGCTGCCCGGTTTTTTATCTCATCACCCATCCGCCCCTGAATCGCAGAGCCAAGGCGTACTCGCTTGTTTATACGAGTTGCAAGAAATTCTCAAAGCCGTCACCGGGATGAAAGGAGTGTCTTTAGCACCCGCAGCCGGCGCACAAGGCGAATTTGCCGGTGTTGCCATGATACGTGCTTACCATGATGCACGAGGCGATACGCAACGCACTGAAATGTTAGTGCCGGATGCCGCACATGGCACTAATCCCGCATCTGCGGTGATGGGCGGTTTTAAAGTACGTGAAATCCCAACTAATCCCGAAGGTGATATCGATATTGCCGCGTTACAGGCTGTAGTCGGCCCACACACCGCGGGGATTATGTTGACTAATCCTTCTACACTCGGCGTATTTGAGCGAAATATTAGCGAAATTGCCAAATGTGTCCACGAGGCAGGGGGGTTGTTGTATTACGATGGTGCCAATCTCAATGCGATTCTGGGTAAAGTGCGCCCCGGCGATATGGGTTTTGATGTGATTCATATCAATTTGCATAAAACCTTTTCAACCCCGCACGGTGGCGGTGGGCCAGGCGCTGGCCCCGTGGGTGTTAATGATCGTTTACTGCCATTTTTACCTGTGCCGATGGCAGGATATGATGGCAAAGCCTATCACTGGTTAACGGAA
Organism: Candidatus Parabeggiatoa sp. nov. 1; assembly: GCA_003646175.1. Taxonomy (GTDB): domain Bacteria; phylum Pseudomonadota; class Gammaproteobacteria; order Beggiatoales; family Beggiatoaceae; genus Parabeggiatoa. The sequence continues at coordinate 4,042 of QNER01000162.1, read as the reverse complement.
TCTGACTTTCCCCAAACAATAGGGCGCATGTTGGCATTTCCCGGCAATATTGGTGTCATCTTGCGAGCTTATGTTTATGCCCGTTTACTCGGCAGTGAAGGAATGGCAAGGGTGGCAGAATTTTCCACGTTAAATGCCAACTATTTGCAAGCAAGCCTCGCCAAAGCCGGGTTTGACATGGCGTTTCCTCAACGTCGCGCCAGCCATGAATTTATTTTGACGCTAAAACGGCAAGCTAAACAACAGAAAGTCACAGCGATGGATTTCGCTAAACGGCTACTTGATAAAGGCTTTCATGCACCTACAACCTATTTCCCGCTGCTTGTGCCAGAATGTTTGTTGATTGAACCGACGGAAACGGAAGATAAGCAAACTTTAGATCACTTTATCAAGGCGTTATGTGAGATTCAAGCAGAGGCCGAATCGACACCTGAAACACTGAAAAATGCGCCCTATAGCTTACCGGTGCGACGTTTGAATGATGTTAAAGCCGCAAAAGAATTAGACATTGTGTGGAAACCTAAGTTAACGGATACTATCCCATCGAGCGGGATAGCATCCGTTTCGTTTACGGATACTATCCCGAAACCAGGGATAGCATCCGTTTCGTTACGTTATAGGTACAGTTAATGAACCAAAACACTGGATTGAGCCGATTAATAAAAGCCTTTGGCTATTCAATGGCCGGTTTTAAGGCCGCGTGGATTAATGAACAGGCCTTTCGCCAAGAAATTTTGTTAGGTATCGTATTGATACCTTTGGCGATTTGGCTAGGTGATAGCGGCATTGAGCGAGCGTTGCTGTTATCGTGTTTGTTGTTAGTATTGATAACGGAATTGTTTAATTCCGCCATCGAGGCGGTGGCGGATCGTCTGACTCAAGAAAAGCATCCGTTGATTAAAAATGCTAAAGATTTTGGCTCATCTGCGGTATTTCTTGCTCTATGTTATACCGTTTTGGTGTGGGGATTGGTGTTATGGCCGTGGTAGAGAGCATCTAGGGTGATGAAAATTGTGAATTGTGAATTGTGAATTGTGAATTGTGAAGTCAAAAAAAAACCGTCATTTATGGTTTTTTTTCGATGAAAAAAACGGCTTCAACTTTTGATAAATCACGGAACCTGATTTTCACCACCCAGAGAGCATCTGTTAAGTGATCAACCAGATATTGAACATTGTGAGAAATCCGATTTTCGTTACAAGCTTGTCCCCACAGTGTTTTAGTGGGGATCGGATTTATTTAAATTCAACATCATCTCAACCACTACAATAATCAAATCAATCCGTTATTTAATATTCCGTTTATCCTTCCCAATTCCCAAAGCCCTCTCCAAAACTTTTTTTTATCCTTTTTTATATATAATCCTTGTCGTTATCACAGTTTTTAATCCTTTGTTATAACCAATCCTTGTAGTTATTGTTACAATCATTTCCGAAGAAGCTCAAAATGGAATATTTTTTTATGTTTGAGTTTATACAAAACCTGTTGAAAAGACTTCAACCTATCTTGGTTCAATCTATGGAACCTCATGGTATGGCTATTCTCGAACATGTGAAAACAAATAGAGAACAGTTCTATAAACATTTTGTTTTTAATACCAATACCACCACGGTTCTATCTAGCTCAATGTATTTGTACCCGTTGTTGGCAGAAAAACTCACAAATGTGGTTTTGGACAATTGTAAAGGTAAGGTTTTAGATGTTGGTGCCGGCGGTGGTTTCATAACGCTAAAATTACAAGATAAGGGTTATAAAGTAACGGCAATTGATATTTCGGCCCATTGTGTTGAAGCTATGAAGCTCCTTGGAGTGAAAGATTGTCTGGTGAGTGATATTTTCGATATTACCGAACAATTTGATACAATACTGTTATTGGGTTCCACTTTAGGTTGTATAGGCGCTATCGATCTATTCCCCGTTTTACTCAGTAAACTGGATGAAATATTAAAACCTGATGGCCAAATCATTATTGAAGAGTCAGATTTTCATAACTTCTGGTTCTCTTATGAATGGGAAGGATATTTTAAATATAAAAATTATATCGGCCAAGAATTTAGTTGGTTTAATATACCAGCAAATGAATTGATAGAATTAGCTTATTCTTATGGATGGCATGTAGAGATTATTGATACATTTGATATTAATCAATTTGATAATCCAAGTTATTTAGCAAGTATGACCAAAATTCGCAGGCAGTAGTCCCGACAAATCAATGCTGGGATTGAAATTCACTCACTCATTCACTCACTACATTAAAATGTCCTCATCCCTACACACTGCTCTCACTGAAGCCACCTTGCAATTACCAAACTCCGACAGCCCACGCTTAGACGCAGAAGTGTTACTCATGAATGTCTTAGGCGTGACACGGAGCTATTTATTGACGTGGCCCGAAAAAATGTTGACGGCTAACCAGTACGCCCAATTCCAAGCTCTATTAGCTCGCCGCACCCAAGATGAGCCCATTGCCTATCTGACCGGCCACAAAGAGTTTTGGTCATTAGAGTTACAAGTCACTGAAAATACATTCATTCCTAGACCAGAGACAGAATTATTAGTTGAACAAGCCTTAGCGCGTTTGCCAATTGACGGTGAGGCTTTAGTGATAGATTTAGGCACTGGCAGTGGCGCGATTGCGTTGGCGATTGCGGCCGAGCAGCCACAGTGTCGTGTGTTAGCCACCGATAAATCCACCGCAGCCCTGAAAGTGGCGCAAGCCAATGCCCAACGTTTGGGCCTTCATCAGGTAGAATTTTCACAGAGTGATTGGTGGGCAGCGTTAGGGGAGATAAAAGCAACGCTTATTGTGTCCAACCCGCCTTATGTTGCCGTGAATGATCCCCATTTAAGTCAAGGTGATGTGCAATATGAACCACGTAGCGCATTAGTGGCAGGCGTGGATGGCTTGGCAGATATTGGGCAACTTATCGCACAATCTGTTTTTCATTTGGTTGCCGAAGGCTGGTTATTATTAGAGCATGGTTATAATCAAGCAGCGGGTGTGCAAGCGTTGTTTGAGCAATATGGTTATAAGGCCGTAAAGACTTACAATGATTTAGCCGGATTGCCTCGTGTGACGGTGGGGCAAAAACCCTGAGCCAAGAATCGAGCGAAAGTTTCAGAAACCTTCAAGGTTTTGGAAACATCAGTAGGGGCGCATTCCCATTTTCACGGAGATAAACAGTTATAAACCTTCAAGGTTTTGGAAACCTTGAAGGTTTTGCCCTTTAGTTTAACCGCGGCAACTGGAAACAGCGAAAAATAAGATGCAATAAAATCACAAAACACTTAGCCGCTAAAGGTTGTAGTAGGAGTCCAAGATTTATCTTGGAACTGTCCAAACTAAAGTTTGGACTCCTGATCCAACTAATTTAATTACCCATTACCCATTACCCATTATGTCTCTCCCAAAATTTATTCAAAAATCACTCAGCGCCGTGTTAAACAGTCCCATCCTTCAAGCGTTTGGGGCGGGCGATGTATACAACGTCTTGAAAGATCATTTTGATTTAACCGCACAAGAAATGATGCGGGCGTATCAAAATAGTTATGCCTATGCGCTAAGCGCGATTGCCGCCGGTTTGGCATCTGAGGAGCGTTGGCAAGCCTTTATGCAGCAAATCACCGATAGCCAAGTTGAACGTGAGTTTTCTGGCCAAATCGTCGGCCTTTATTTGGAGCCGTTTGCTGAACAACAGGGATTACAAGGGGCTGCATTAGACGAGTTTCGCAATCAAGCCATTAAAGATTGTCAGGCATTGGCCGATCATAAAGCGGCCCTGTTTCAAATCGCTGAATTTGAATTAACCGAAGCTGAGTTAGCCGCTTTGGTGAATGACACTGAAATCGCAACATTGTCCGAATTAGTGTTAGCGCATCTTCAGTCGGTGACACAAACACAGGACTTATTAAGCGAACCGTTGGCACAATTTTTGGCCTATCGCAATTTATTAGGCCATGCGGTGTTATTTTTTCTGCACGAAGAATTGCGGGACAATGAACGGTTTGCGCGCACTTTAACCGCGTTGCGACAAGAAGGCTT
>QNER01000161.1 GCA_003646175.1 Candidatus Parabeggiatoa sp. nov. 1 | reverse complement strand
TACCTGATAGCCAACAAACCAATGTTGTCACATTACCCAGTGCGGCAGGCAATACTTACCTGACTTTGGCTGTTGAGGGATGTAGTGCCCAAAATGTTAAGACGAAAACGGAAACCGACGCAGGTGGCATTCCAGATGGCGCGTATGATTTCCCACAAGGGTTGATTGAGTTTGAACTCCCGGCTTGTGAGAGCGCGACTGTCACGGTGTATATGCACGGAGTCACGGATGCCGACAATAGAACCTATCGCAAATACGGCCCCACCACGCCGGGCGATAATGACACAATGGATTGGTACACTTTGCCAGCGACTTTTGGCACTGCTATCGTTGGTGGAAAAACCGTCGCAACCGCGTCATTTACGTTAACTGACAACCAATTAGGCGATGACACGGGGAAAGATGGCCTCATTGTCGATATTGGTGGTGCAGCTAAGCCAGCTTGCCTGATTTACGCGGTACACGATGGCGGATTAAATAACAGCCAATTCATCACCATCAATCCGACGAAATACTTTGAGGTGAGACCGCTGGGAGATAAGCACGTCGCTTTTGACATTGAGGCACTGGCGATGAATTCTAAGGGCGATATGTATGGTAGTTCGGGCAATGATGCCAAAAAAGGCCATCCTAACGGGCATTTGTACCAAGTAAATAGAAGTACCGGTAAAGTGACTTCGATAGGAGACATTTGTTTCAACGATACTCAAGGTGTCAAGGTTTGTGGCATGGAAGTGTCGGCCTTAACTTTCCGTCCTGATAACACATTGTGGGGATGGGCAGAAGGCTATGGACTCATCACGGTGAATTTGAGCAAACCCGGTGAGAGCAGCTTGGTGTACCCAAGCGATATATTGGTGGAAGACATTACGTGGAATGAGACTGGCGAGAGATTGTATGGCATCGCCAAGAAAGACTTGTGGCGTTATGATGGCACAAGCTTGAAAACCTGCACACTCTCCTGCGAGGTGGAGGCATTAGAAAGTTTGCCTGATGATGTGCGTATCGCTTATGGTAAGCCAAAAGGGCATGATTTGCTGATGTATAGCTGTCATAATTCGCAGGGTGTAACAATACGTGCCCTAGAAGCCGATGCCAATACCTGCAACAATGTGGATGAAATCCGCATTTACGCGCCTAAATACAATGACATTGAAGGCATTGTCTGGGTCTGTGATATTTCTGGTAATTAAAATCCAAAAAGGGTGATTGAGTTTTACACTAAAGGTGAGAAGAAATTCTCACCTTTTTTTTTGCAAATGACATGCTTTTGACCAAGAAACTTGTGAAATCATTACAAGCGCTGGTATTCCTATTGGTCAGTTTGACGATGTGGAGGGAATTGCGTTGCCAATCGCGGCATGTGCTGTGAAATGACGGTGTTCAAACGAAACGGATACTATCCCTAAGAAGGGATAGCATCCGTAACATAATTCAAACGGATACTATCCCTAGTTTCGGGATAGTATCCGTAAAATCAAAGCCCCTTGTTATAAGACTTGGGGCTTTTTTTATTCGGCTCGCTTGATACGCCGCGTCATCCAAAAACCAAAGCGATGCCACCCAAAATTCTCTCAGCCCAATCGGGCAAACTTTATCTCATTTATTGCGACCGCTTGTTTGTAAATGCTAATATTTGGCAGCGCGTGGTGACTCCGGTTTCCTTGACAAACTATTTCTTCCATTTATCCTCTTCTGATAACTAAGGCTGATAATGCGCCAAACCCCACTTTTAAGACGACTAATGAAAAGGGTTTCGGCCGTTCTTTTATGGGCATGGGAGGCGATGGTAAGCGTCAAGCCTATAGATGTGTTAAATTGGCTTTGCTCAAGTATTCTTATATGCACCCATTCTATTGGGCAGCGTTTGCTGGGAAATTACTTGTAGGGATGATAAAGAGAAGCGTATCCATATAATTTATAAACATTATGATAGATAACGCTGATGCTAACCTTGCTTCTACATCAAAGAAGGGAGAGGGTTGTGAAAATGCTGGGGGTATCTTAAATCTTGTAGTGCCCTTTAGGGTACTTTCGCTTTTAGACAACTGCTTTAGCTGTTGGCGGGGGGTGGTACAGGAACTTCCGCTTTCGTGTACTAGGTTTTTATTGAATTGCTATGGAACGAAAATACAAAATAGATACCGCCTATGATGGTATCGAAGGGCTCTGAAATAACGACGTGCGGATGAATTTGATGTCGCCCTTGTGGAAATTAAATATCCCTAAAATGAATGGCATTGAAGTCGTGCGTCAGGCGGATAAAGAAGGCATCAATACGGACATGATTATTTTAACCGGGCATGGCGATAGGGCCGATGCTGTGGCCCCCTATGTATTTGATTGGTTTGATAAACACAGTCTAAGCATGTCGGAATTATTAGCCAGTGTGTTTGCGAGAACCAAAGAATTGGCTGAAGGTGTTGGGACGGTGGAAATCAGACGTTTAGTCTCCATCGTGCCAAGCTAAGGAGAAATGTCACAACATGACTAGAATGGGTAGATAAAGTAACCGCTTTTTTCAGTCAATACTTGAATAAAAAAACGCTTCGTACTATCCAATACCTTCGCCATTTATTGTCAATTTAACCTATCGTTTTTCAGAAAAATACATTTTAGTTCACGGATGCTATCCCTTTTCGGGATAGTATCCGTCAACAACTTGTGAAATTATTTATCTGAACATCTATAGTACTCTGTCAAGATTCTATTGACGGGTAATAAGGAGTCCAAGATTTATCTTGGAACCGCCCAAACTAAAGTTTGGACTCCTGTGTACCAGTCAAAACAAAATTGACAGACAAAATACGGGATGCCAAAAAGTTTTCCTGAGTTTTCTGTATATTAAACTTGTCCGGCCAAAGCTTTATCAATCAACTCCAGCAACTGTGTCTCTTGATAAGGCTTTGTCAAATAAGCGTTAACACCAGCAGTGTTTGCCTGCTCACGATGTTTTTCCGTCGTGCGCGAAGTAATCATAAAAATTGGCAAATTTTGTGTAGCTTGATTGGCACGAACATGGGCTGTGAGTTCCAAACCATTCATACGTGGCATTTCCATATCCACCAACATCACATTGGGACGAGTTTGGTTCATCATTTCAATCGCTTCGAGTCCATCTTTTGCCAACAAGGTTTCAAAACCAGCATCTTCAACTAACAGCGACAGAGATTTTCTAACACTTAACGAATCATCGACAATCATAATATGAGGGATATTCCCAGTACCTACCACAACGTCATCGTTGCTCAAAGGTTCTGCCATAATTGATCCCATCGCTGTTTGCATGGATGAACGCAACAATTCAGGCAAATCTAACAGCGGTACCAAACTACCATCGCCAAGAATGGAAGCACCTGCAACCCCGGGGATCTTCTTCACATACTTACCCATATTTTTCATAACAAGATCGTGAGTATCCAAAAGCTCGTCTACGATAACTGCAGTTATACCGGTTTCTTCATGCACCAAAATAATAGGACGGGTTTCAAGGTCTTCAAGCCCCTTTCTATCCCCCGGCACACTCAACAAATTCGCCAAATATTTCAAACCATAAAAGCTCTTACCCCTTTTTAAAGTGATTTCATCACCAACCTTATGAAACTCCGCCATACCGGGTGCTAAGGCTTGTTCCAAGTTGTTAGTGGGAATCCCAAACCGGCGTTCACCGACACGCACCAACAGCACATGCACCGTCACTAGCGTCATAGGCAACTTAATCAATATTCTCGTGCCTTTGCCTGTCTCTGACAACAAATCAAGCGTTCCTTTCATCTGACGAATATTAGTATGCACCACATCCATACCAACACCGCGCCCTGATACTTGCGTTACCCCCGACTTAGTCGAAAAACCTGACATTAAAATTAAACGGGCTAATTCTTTTTCGGTTAATTCTTGATTTTCGGTAATTAATCCACGCTGAATGGCTGTGAAACGAATATTCGTATAATTCAAGCCTTGCCCATCATCCTCACATTTAACCACAATGTTATTGCCTTCGCGGTAAAAACTCAGTTTGATGGAACCCTCGATTGGTTTTCCTAAAATGGCACGCTCATCGACACTTTCTAAACCATGATCAACGGCATTACGCAAAATATGCTGTAGTGGGTCCGCCAGATTGCTCAACACATCGCTATCTATCAAAATATCTGTACCAATGACATCCAATTCAGCTTTCTTGCCCGTCATGCGGCACGTTTGTCGAATATTGCGCTGCAACTTAGAAACAATCGTAGTCACCGACACCATGCGCGTTGTCATAATATTCGCTTGAAATTCTTTATTCAACCGTTCTTGGTGAATAAACATTGTTTCTAGCGAAGCTAAATCTTCCCGTACCGAAATCGCCAACTCACGATTATCCGCAATTGATTCGATAAAGCTATGTGCAACGCTGTGGAGTTCATTGTATTGTTCAAATTCCAACGGATCAAAATCTTTAGTCTCTTCAAGTGCTTGTTTTGGGTTCGTTTCTATCCCCGTAATGCCACGTACATCAACAAGGTTTTCCAACTCAAACGTTTTTTTATGAAGTATCAAATCCTGCTCTGTCAACGTACGCTGACTTTGTATCACATGCTTCAATTTTTCCTGAATTTGCCCTACCGAAATCGACAATTCACCCACCAAGCGCATCAACTCATCAATCGTCTTAGTCGGCACTCTCAAAAACTGTTCTGGCGTACCCGCTGCCACTTCAGTCGCAGTTTTACCTTTAGTCTCAGCTTTACTTTCGGTAGCCGGTTGAGAAGTGGGCTGTGTGGCTTTAGTTTGAGCTACAGGTGTTGATTTTGGCGGTGACGCATCATCCAGCTTACCTTGATCAATACGATTCGCCCAATCTAATACCGACTGCAACACTGCGAGTGCCTGTGGTGGCGGCTCATCAGTGCCCAATAACGCATCAACCATGATTTCCAGACAATCGGCGGCTTCCACCATTGTGTCTGTCAAATCTTTGGGAGGCACTACTTGATGCTTGGCAAGATACTCCAAAGTATCTTCAAGATGATGGGCAATATTAGCAATTCCTTTAATACCAATAATATTTGACGAACCCTTCAAAGTATGGGCAATACGTTGAGCCCGCTCAATTTCTTGGGTTTCTGCTTCCTGAATAATATTTTGAATACAAGCCGAAAATTCCCCAGCATGTTGAGGTGCTTCTTGTAAATACGCATCCAACAACTCCTGATTGATATCCTCTGGAATTGTTAGTGAAACATCTTCAGGCTGTGCTTGGATTTGACGATTGTGAGCGGCTGCCTCCTCTGCGTCTTCCTCTGTCGTCGAACCTGCCACAAGTTGACTTGCCAACGCTTGGGCCTTCTCATCTGTCAAAGGTTGTGTCCACATTGGTTGACGAAGATGATTGACCAACTTGAGTACACTTGGTGTTGGCGATTGCACATAAGACAATATCAAATCAGGCCATGTTTCTAAAACCTTTTTAGCCTTTTTTCTGATAGCAAGTTCAGCCTTAGAAAGTGCTTTTATATTGTCAATGACAAAACGACAAACGGTTTGCAACCCCTCCAAACCCAACATTTCAAAAACCGTATACAAACGCTGCACAAGCTCAGTATAGTTTTCTAACGCTTCTGCGTCCCCAGCATCAAGAGGACCATGCGTCATAAACTTATTCAATTCTGTTGCTAAATCTTCTTTAGTAGACTCAAGACTTTCTATTAAAATCTCCAAACCCTCAGCATTGCCCAAAGGAATATCTCCAACAATCGACACCTCAAGTGGAGTCAAATCGTGAACTAAGATTTCCTCTGGTGCTATCGCCTCAAAAGCCGCAGATTCATTAGTTGGTGTTTCAGATACTTGAGCTTCGTGACTTTCCTTATAAGAGGGTTTTGTCAGTAATATCAATAAATTATTGGCAGCCTCTGCCTCTAACGGTGCCGGCCACCCCGTTTCTTGCATGAAACTGACCAAGCTGGGCGCGCCAATCTGAGGCGCATGCAAATACTCTAAAACGCTTAAAGGCCACCCAACAAAATAGGTTTTAGCAACCGTTTTGGCTGCTTGTTCCAAACCGGCAAAAGCCATCAAATTATCATTGACAAAAGTACATATCTCTTGTAATCCGCTCAAACCGGCCATTTCCGCCGTTTCCCAAATCTCCTGTACTTTATTAGTATAATCTTCAATCGCCTCTAAAAAGGCAGGGTTATCATTTTCCATAGATACACATACCTCAAGTGCTGCTGACAATCCCTCAGTGGAATCCGTAATTTGGCTACACACCAGTTCCAATACATCTGGTGCGGCTAACTCAATAGATTCATTTGCAGCGGCACCTTGCTTTGCACACTCTTCCACTGGTGCCGCCGCTTGGTTTTTTTCAGACGTTGTGCGCTCAAGCAGACGTTCAAGTAACAGAGAGGCTGCTTCTTTATCAAGTGGTGTGGGCCACTGATGTTCAAGCACAAAGCTTACCAACACCTTTGAGGCACTGGCTGGCCGCTGCAAATACGCCACTACCGTGTCGAAAAACGTCTCCAACAAGTCACGTGCTGCCAAACGATCTGATTGAACTGTTCCAGAAAGTGCCATCACATTCTCATTAAGAAATGTACACACTTCAGTTAAGCCTGCCAATCCGGCCATCTCTGCAGCATCCGCGACGGCCTGCACATTTTCCGTATAAGTCATAACCGCTGTCAATAAGGTTTCACTACCCTCATCGGCTTCTATCAACTCATTGAGAACTTGAGCATTTTCCTCAGTAGCTGAACGAACTTGCCCAATTAACAACTCAAGAACATCAGGCTCGACATCAAGCCGTCCGGTATCGTTTGAAACCGAAGGCTCAATAGGCATATTAATTATTTGGGCAGTGTTAGGTACGGGTGTTGTGCCCTCAAGCAAACGTTGCTGTAATTGAGAGGCCGCATCAATATCAAGTGGCTGATGCCAATGTGCATTTTTCAAAACGCTTACCAATACTGATGTTTCAATGGCAGGATGGCGCAAATACGCGACCACCTTTTCCGTCCACACTGACAACACTTCACGTGCTGCAAAACGAACCGACTTGGGCTGACTCCCCAATGCCATCACATTCTCATTAATAAACGCGCAGACTTCCGTTAAGCCTCCTAATTTCGCCATCTCCGCTATATCCGCGACGGCTTGCACATTTTCCGTATAGGTCATAACCGCTGTCAATAAGGTTTCACTACCTTCATCGGCTTCTATCAACTCATTGAGAACTTGAGCGTTTTCCTCAGTAGCTGAACGAACTTGCCCAATTAACAACTCAAGAACATCAGGCTCGACATCAAGCCGTCCGGTATCGTTTGAAACCGAAGGCTCAATAGGCATATTAATTTGGGCAGTGTTAGGTACGGGTGTTGTGCCCTCAAGCAAACGTTGCTGTAATTGAGAGGCCGCATCAATATCAAGTGGCTGATGCCAATGTGCATTTGTCAAAACGCTTACCAATACTGATGTTTCAATGGCAGGATGGCGCAAATACGCGACTACCTTTTCCGTCCACACTGACAACACTTCACGTGCTGCAAAACGAACTGACTTGGGCTGACTCCCCAATGCCATCACATTATCATTAATAAACGCGCAGACTTCCGTTAAGCCTGGCAATCCGGCCATATCCGCTGTATCCGCGACGGCTTGCACATTTTCCGTATAGGTCATAACCGCTGCCAATAAGGTTTCACTACCCTCATCGGCTTCTATCAACTCATTGATAATTTGAGCATTTTCCTCAGTAGCTGAACGAGCTTGCCCAATTAACAACTCAAGAACATCATTTGCTATATCAAGCGGTTCCTCTTGGGGGAACCCCTCATCGGGAATAGGGAATTGTTCATCAGGTGAATTCCCATCATCCGCAGACAATTGCCGGTGTGATGTTGATAATTCTTCAGTCACAATAGATTCTACACTGTCAACGGGTAATCCCTCTTCTGAACCATCAGGTTCCAACAATTCCCCACCTAAAGCTTGTGATTCATCAATCGCTTGTTCAGTTTCTACCGCTTTTTTTATAGAAACCTTTTCGTCATCTTCAGGAGATAATTCAATTCCTTGCGCCGAATCTCTACCTTCATCAGATAAGTCCTTTGGCACAACTAATAACTGCGTTTTTATTTCTGATAAATTCACACTCTCAACAGCTACCCCCCCTTGTACAGATGATTCTAGTTCGATGAACGATGGATTTGAGTCTTGTACAGATAATTCCAATTCGATGGTTGATGGATTTGGGATTTGAGATAAATTCTGAACCGAACTTGTGATATCAGAATCTGTTGTTGGTAATAAGTCCATTTTTTGGACAGGTAATTTTTCTGACATCTCGTCTAATTTGGTTGAAGAGTTCTTCAAATCTTCACCCCCCAATATTTTCAAACGCTTTTCTATAGCTGAGTTTTCAGTCAAAAAATGCGAAGCAGATTCTGGCTCTGTTTCTAATTCGCAATGAACAATTTCCAATTCCTGCTCTCTATTAACTGAAACATGGGATTTAGGATTGTTTGTTGTTGTGGATAAATCATTTTTTTGACTATCAAAAATAGATGTTGCGAAATCATCGTCTTTGCTGGACACATCGGGCGAGGGCTCATTTGAAAATTGACGAGTCGTTCCCTCTTGTAACAACTGAGTCAACAAACGACTCCCGTTTGACTTTGACATTGAAATCGGCATTGATTCTTGACACAAAAACTCCACCAGCTTTTTAGCTCCAGAATCATCTGTTTGTAAATAATCAAGCAACAATTTAGGCCACAATGCCAACGGTTCTAGCTGTTTAAATCGCATTGTTTGAGATTGTGAGCTACATTCAAACACATTATCATTAATAAAAGTGCAAACCTCTTGGAAACCCTTTAAACCTAAAGATTCTGCAAGTTCCCATAATGAATGTATTGTATTAGTATATTGTTCAATCCCCCCTAAAAAAGCCTCACTTTGAGTTTCACAACTCACAATCTGATTAAGAGCGACTGCCAGCGCATCGCTCTTTTCAACAATTTTATTGAACAAATCGGCTTTGGATTTTGATTTTGAATTTTGAGGCTCCCGTTTTTTTTTTGAAAAAGAACTTGAACCTTGAATTGTGTTCGTGACTAAAGCTTTTTGTGTACAAAAAACGTTATCCACAAATTGATGTGATGAATCGACAGTCTCAATGGTTTGGTCAATTTCTTGATTCATAGCGTCTTTTTTAAAATTTTCACGGATTACTGAAAGTTGAGAGTCAGGACAAGGTTGAGCCCATTGTACATTTGAAAGAATCCTTACCAATTGCTGACAGGGATCCACTTTGGTTGGTGAATAAAGATAATTTGAAACTAATCGAGGAAAGTTTTCAACAATCGCACCAAACGACTTTCGTTGGGTTGGTTCCAAGGTTGGCAATAGGCTCAAATTTTGGTAAAGCTGCTGACAAACCGCAGATAAACCAGTATACTTCGCTTCAGCAGCTGCGGAAGAAACGCCCATCACATAATTCTGGGCGTTGACAATTTTGGATTTGGAGTTTGGATCCTCAAATTTTTCGTCAAAAAACTTGAAGTTTTCATTACTTTTGGATTGTTCATTATCACCTGCTAAACTGGCCAGTGCCTCATAGAGGAAATGTGCGTTGTTAGCGACTTTATCTTGTAATTTTTTAATGGTATCTTTCATTGGAAATTGATAGGTTCAGTCATTTCGAGGCTCAAGTTTAAAAATTAATTCCTTCAGGAGAAAACCCATTTCGCCTTGGATTTCGGTTTGTGAATCTGTCCACATCAACTTGATATATTCTTCTAAAGGAGTCGTCGGGCTGGTTGTGTTAAGTTATTGATATACAAGTCATTTACTAAATGTGTGCGAAATTGAAATTGCAGTATAAACAAGAGGTTAGCCGTTAAGTTCGACATACTCCTAGTAATGGCTCATGAAAAAGTAGTCAAGAAGATGTTGAACAGATCCTTTGGTAATAACGTGAGTTCGACTTTATTTTTAAATAAGTTATAAAAAACGGTTTTAATCATAAACTTATCTAGAATTCATTGATTATAAATACTTTTTAACACCTTAACTTCTTATGACTAAGGTGTTTTTCAGGTTTTTTTCATTTCCTGTCTTATGTCGCAGCGATGGGACGGGAGATTTTGAGAACGTTTTTTTAAACTTATTGATAAATAAGAGAATATATCTCTTCATTCGCTCAATAAAATCATAAAAACTTTATTTTTTATCTCTTTGAAATATAAACCATTTGTCATATAGGCATTTCAAATACAGCTTTTTTGTAATGGTTATTTCATGAGAACACGATTTTCTTTTGAGAACCTCCCATCCAAGTCGGTGGGCCGACATCCAAAGTCTAACTATATGATTTACTTCGATATTAAATTAAATGTTTAGCTTATTATTAAGCGAATGGTGAGATATATACAATCAATTGATTAAATTCAAGAATTTTATAACTATTTTATATTTAAAGCCGAACTCACGTTAATAGATAATACCGGAAAAATTTATTTAAATAAATATTTAAATATTTAAGTTTTTCAATGAATTAAGTTTTCACCAAAAGACTTAAGAGTAGTAATACCATTGAAAAACAATCAGTTATAAAAAAGTAAAAAAAGATAAAAAAGTTTTGGCTAAATAGAAAACCCGATAATTGTTATTATACTTACTGATTTTACGGTATATTATAACTATTTCAAATAACTGACACCTCTTTAAGTACCATTTAATAAGCTCACAAAAGTCTCAATGAAAAGCAAGTTTATGGAAGCATCATCAAAACAACTACCTCAAAATATATTATAACTCGATGATCAAGTTCTTAGTGAAAATCAGGACGAAAAAGCTTAAAGGGTGATGCAGTTTAAGACTAAGTTATTGTTTTTACTTACTTAAAAAATATAATAGGTATTATTTCAAAAGGTGAACTTCACTAAACCTTATAAATCAGTATGTTAGAAAAAACTTGAGCATTGAGTATAAGGAACCGAAATTAAATAAATTGTGATTTTCTGATCTGTCGCTCTTTGAGAGAGATTGAAAGACGGAAAAAATATCCTAAGTTATTTAATTTTGATTGATAATTAAATACAACTTCGCTCAAAGGCTCACTTTGATTTAATACTATTCAATAAAATTAAGCAC
>QNER01000160.1 GCA_003646175.1 Candidatus Parabeggiatoa sp. nov. 1 | reverse complement strand
CAACAAGATATCGTGGCGCAATATTGGTTAGGAAAGCGGTATTTTGAAGAGCAACGCTATGAAAAAGCACAAGACTATTTTCAACAAGTGACTCAAAATCGTCAAGATGGAGATTATGACGAGTTAGATATGGCTAGAATTGAGTCATTCGCAAAAGATGAATTGCTGGTTTTGCAAGGCATTCAACAGGGCATTCAACAGGAAAGAAAAATCACACAACAACGAGAAGACATAATGGCGATGTTCGCGCACAAATTTAGGGGGCCGTTGCAAAGCATTGAATATCTTGAAAAAGATGAACGGATTCTGGAAGAAGTGCGTGTTATGGGTGGCTTGCTTGACATTTTTAGCCTGATTTCTACTGATGCGGAAAAACTCCGTGATAAATTATTACAAGATATGGGGGGCGACAGCACGTTGTTATCGGTGTTAGAGCAAGCCTTAGTGATTTCACTTGCGTCCGTGTTGACGCTCAACAATCGGGAGAAAATTCGCCAACATTATCTGAATTATGCGAAAAAAACCGGCTTGGTACCCGTATCCACAACGCGAAAACAATGGAAATCAAATCATTTGGATTTGGAATTGCAATTACAGGCGGATTGGCAACGCAGTTTTATAGAGATAAAATATGAAGCACGTTTGGATAAGATAATAACATGGTTGGATGAACGGTTTTTCCCAGTAGAAATACCAGGTTTTGCTGAGGCAAGCGTCCATTTTGAACGTTATGGCACGACAGAATCTATGTTGTTGGTTATCATGCCGGAAATTTTCACCAATGCGCTGAAATATTATGCCTCTGAAACACGACAAGCGGTGCAACTTCACTGGGTATGTGACGCACAATTCTGTCAATTTGTCTGTGCGAACCCAACAACCTATAAAGAACAGCGCATTGGTAAAGGCAGTGGTAAAGGGCATCAATTTTTATCCATCATTGCCGGCAAATTAGGCGGAGATTTTCCATTGCCTCCGTCTGTAGAAGATTATGTGGTGAAATTTAGTATGCCTAGCCATTTATTAACTTGACAATGTCACATTTTAATAACCACAGCGTTTTTCGTACAAGGTTCGCCTTGTACTCCTGAAAATCACGCTTGGTTTCGTACAAGGTTCGCCTTGTACTCCTGAAAATTACGCCCAGTTTCGTACAAAGTTCGCTTTGTGCTCCTGAAAATCGCGCTACAGATGTTCAGATAAATAATTTCACAAGTCGTTGACGGATACTATCCCTTCAAGGGATAGCATCCGTTACGTTATTTTTCTGAAAATATATAGGTTTCGTGCCAGGTTCGCCTGAAACGAATGATAATATGACATTGTCAAGTTAATGGAGAATAAAGTGACATTGTCAAGTTAATGGAGAATAAAGTATGAGTCAATTTCTTTGGATAGAAGATTTTGAGAATAATCCCCAAGCTGCGACTGAGAATGTGTTTGGAAGCATTTTGCAGAATGCTAAAATTCCAGAAACCAAAGAAGCCATTAAAGCGTTTCTTAAAAGCCCTAAATATAGGGTATTGATTGAATTGACTTTTTGGGACGGTTGGCAGTTTATTCACGAGCCACAACAATTGTCACAAGTTGATTATATTTTATTGGACATTGATTTAGACGTGCTTGGCGATGATGATGAGGAAGATGATCGTTTGCTTGACATCTTAAAGTTATATGAATATCAACCGTCTGAAGATAAAGGACAAGATACGCAGAGTTATATTGCGGCAACACAGAACTTGAAAAAAGTTGCCGGTTATCAACTTTATGTTGAATTGGTGATGAAGTTGGGTTTTCCGGCCGAACATATTCTATTTTGCTCTAACCACGGCAACGAAATGCGGAAAATCCAAGAAGCGTTTACCACCGCCAAAATGCAGTTACCACAAATTATCTCTAAAAAAGAGAAAACGGCTTTGGCTGATTGGATAACTGACAAACGCGACAATGCTTATATGGTGCTAAGACGTGGGATTATCGAAGGTTGTCAACGGATTAGCTCGCTTATTGAGGAACACCCCGAATTTATCCAGTTTGGTGAATTTGTCAAACAAGAAAACGGGGCAGCGGTGCGAGAAGTGACTGTCAAGGATATGCAGGCGTATTTGGAAACTTTGCAAAATGGGTTACCATTGCGTGAACTTCAAGAAGATAAGCAAAGGTTTTATAAGTTGTTTTTGAGAACGTTAACCCATGAATGGGATTCGGCTGATCCGAGGTTGCAAAAAGAGGATAAAGTGAATTTTACTTTTGGCTGGATTATGAAACATGCCCGAAATTGGGCAACGCATACCACGGTGCTTGATAATTTGGCAGCGCAAGATGTCGCTTTTTTATTCGTGGTTGCGATGCGAGCGATGTTTAAATTGGGTACTGCGCCGCAAGCTTATGAGAGTTATTTATTGAGTTTGTTTGAGGAAAACCCCGATTTAGAGATTAAGAAAATCCCGTTAGCGGCAACATACTCACAAGCAAAACGTGTGCTATTGAAAGAAAAACGTGCCGCTGATGCACTTTATTTCGATCACATGCTCAAAAACATGGTTAACCACAATATTGAGTATGACTATGTGACGGGGCTATTTCAGATATTTTGGCATGGACTTGCCCCGGCGAGATTGGCAACTGATCGGCAGGGCAGAGTCAGTCATGAAGGGGTGATTTTTGTCTACAAATATAGCTTTGATATTTCGCACGGTTTTGGACAAGCGGATAAAAAAGGGTTTTTGTTTAAATTGGCGCGTCGTATCTATAATAGAAGTTTTGTGATTTGACGGATACTATCCCTAAGAAGGGATAGCATCCGTTTGGACATCATTTTTTGCTTAAGTATTAAGTACAACGAATGACGGGGATAAACGAATTGATATTTGGAGAAATGAAGAACATACGTGATTTTATTAAGTCAAAATTCCCGCAAATATTATCATATCGAAGCGTTTTAATTCGTTTATCCTAGTAATTAGTTGTACTTAGTCATTAGTTGTACTCTGATACGTTATGCTCCGAATATTGCTGTTTTCATTGTTATATAAAATTTAACAATTATGTCTAATCCCATCCAAATTCTCACAGAACGCTTTTCTCATCAACTCGATAGTTATAAAAAAAGCGACTATAACGAAGCGCAAACCCGTATTGATTTTGTTAATCCTGTTTTTACTGCATTAGGCTGGGATGTCGATAATAAACAAGGATTGGCAGAACCTTATCGGCAGGTTGTCTATGAAGATGCCCTCAAAATTAACCGTGCGCCTTACAAACGTCCCGATTATAGTTTTCGTGTCGGTGGCGTGCGTCAGTTTTTTGTCGAGGCGAAAAAACCTTCAATCACTCTTAAAACGGATCCAGAGCCCGCTTACCAACTGCGCCGCTATGGGTGGAATGCGAAACTGTCTCTAAGTATTGTCACTAATTTTGCCGAATTTGCGGTTTATGATTGTCGCATTAAACCTTCAACCAAAGATGATCCAAGTGTTGGGCGCGTTTTATATCTTAAATATACTGATTATCTTGAACATTGGGATGAATTAGTTGAGCGATTTTCTTTTGATGCGGTTTGGCAAGGCAAATTTTATCAATATGCCGCACAAGCGAAAATGACCAAAGGGGCGATTGAAGTCGATACCGCTTTTTTGAATGAAATGGAAGGCTGGCGGGAAAAATTAGCTCACCACATTTACAGTGAAAATCAGGCTTTAACACCGCGCCAACTCAATTTTATGGTTCAGCAAACCATTGACCGTATTATCTTTTTACGCATTTGTGAAGATCGGGGCATTGAAGATGATGGGCGTTTATTAAGCCTTACCAATGGGCCTCATATTTATCAACGTCTATTTGAGTTATTTATTGATGCTGATGAACGTTATAATTCTGGTTTATTTCATTTTAGAACTGAAAAAGGACGGGAACAACCTGATAAATTAACATCACGTTTAAAAATAGGCGATGCGGTTTTGCAGGAGATTATTAATAAACTGTATTATCCCATCAGCCCTTATGAATTTTCGGTGTTGCCGGCCGATATTTTAGGGCAAGTTTATGAGCGGTTTTTAGGTAAAGTCATTCGTCTTACCACCGAACATGAGGCCGTTATTGAAGAAAAGCCGGAAGTCAAAAAAGCCGGCGGGGTTTTTTACACGCCCAGTTATATTGTTGATTACATTGTGAAACAAACGGTTGGTTTGCTACTGGAAAACCAGAAAGTCAAAGCCAATGGTTTTGTGAAAAAATTATTAGGCAATGGTAAAGAGTCTGCGAGTCGTTTAAAAATTTTGGATCCGGCCTGTGGTTCCGGTTCATTTTTATTGGGTGCTTATCAATTTTTACTGGATTGGCATCTTGAACAGTATTTATTAGAGCCTGAAAAATGGCTTAAAGGTAAAAAACCGCGCCTTTACCATGCCAGCGGTGGCACTTGGAAATTAACCGTTTCTGAACGTAAGCGTATTTTGTTGAACAACCTTTATGGTGTGGATATCGATCCCCAAGCGGTGGAAGTCACCAAATTGTCTTTGTTGTTGAAGGTTTTAGAAGACGAGCAAAGTGTGATTTCGCAACTGTCTTTATTTAAAGAACGCGTTTTACCAGATATCAATAATAATATCAAGTGTGGTAATTCCCTGATTAGCCATGATTTTTATCAAGGGCAACAATTGGGATTGATTTCAGAAGAAACGCAATATCGGATTAATGCGTTTGATTGGGAAACTGAATTTAGCGACGTGATGCAAGCAGGGGGATTTGATGCGGTGATTGGGAATCCGCCTTATGGGGCTAAGTTCCCTAAAATGACTCATAGTTATTTGAAAAATCACTTTGCTACTTATGTTTGGCGAGGGGAAAGCTACTTACTTTTTATTGAAAAAGTGATTGGATTACTCAACGAAAGTGGTGTATTTGGGTACATAGTTCCTGATACCTATCTCAACTTGGATTTTACACAACCGCTACGACAATTTTTACTTCAACAAACCAAAATATATGAAATTGTTTTGTTGCCAGCCAATGTGTTTGCGAGTGCCATTGTTGATACAACGTTATTATTGACTAATAAAGCCAATTTTTCTCGTACTTTTAACGAAAGTCAAGTAACAATTAAAGTATTTGACAAAACCACAACCGTTAATAGTCTCACTAAACCCAAGCGTGAATTGTTGTTGTCAACAAAGGTTTGGTATGAGCAGGGTGCTTTTTTAGTGCATAGCAATCCAATTGAGGTTGAATTAACTAATAAAATGGAAGGTAACAATCAATTATTATCCCATTTCGCTGAACTGTTTTACGGGATTAAAGCTTACCAAATTGGTAAAGGTAAACCACCACAAACTCAAACCATTCGGGATAAAAAGCCATTTACTTCTACGAAACCTGAAAATGAGTCATTTTTACCTTTTTTTGATGGTAAACACGTTGGGCGCTACCAACTGTTTTGGAACCAAAACAATTGGTTAAATTATGGTTCTTGGCTTGCGGAACCTAGAACACCAGATAAATTTGAAGGAGAAAAGATACTGATACGCAAGATTGTTGGCAAAACACTCATCGCAACTTATATTCCAGAAACGTCGTATTGCAACACGTTGTTGTATATAGTTAGACAAAAGGCGAAAGCGAATTTTAGCTACCAATATTTACTGGGTATTTTAAATTCTCAAGCGGTTGGATGGTATTTCAGAAAGAAGTTTCAAATCCAGGCTGATGATACCTTTCCTCAAATTATGATCCGTGACATTTTACAGTTACCCATTCCAATAACCGACAAAACCAACCATGATCAATTGGTACAACTGGTTGAACAAATGTTAATACTTAACCAACAACGAGCGGCTGACAACGAACAACACACGCGAACAATCCTAGAACGTCGTATCGAAGCCACTGATAAACAAATTGAGCAACTCGTTTATACGTTGTACGATTTAACGGCGCAAGAAATTGATATTATTGAGAAAAGTGATTAATGTTTCGCTGATATACTTACCAACGTTCAAAATTCAAAAATTGCTTTTCGTGTAAAAGGAGTCGGCCAGATTTATCTTGGAATTGTCCAAACTAAAGTTTGGACTCCTGTGATACTATCCCGGAAAAGGGATAGCATCCGTTGAACATCGTGACAGATGCTATCCATTCTGTTTTTGGGAGAGTATCTGTTGTTAAGTTTTAAAAAAAGGATAACTGTCATAATGAACTTACTCAATTTATTGCTTTGGTTTTCTCTATTCACCGTTGCGTTGCTTTATTGGCAAGGAAAGCAACGTTATGCGGGTTGGCTTGGTGTGATGGCTTATGCTGCCCAATTGTCTGTGTTAATTGCGTTATGGGACAAAATGCCGATAGCGGCTTCTTTTTCTTTCACGGTACTTGATAACACGCTACGCTGGGAAATGACTGGCTTTGGCTGGTTTTTTGCCGTGATCACAGTGGGTGCCGCGTTATTTTCTTCTTGGTTCACGGCGGGTGAATGGGGCGCAGCGCAAAAAGATATGCGCCTACAACATGTCGCTTTGGCTATTAATGTGTTAGCCATGTTGATTATGCTGTCTAGCGGCGATTTTCTCAGTCTGTTTATTGGCTGGGAATTGGTGAGTTGGGCGAGCTATTTGATTATGACTCACCCTGGGGGTAAAGCTGCGGATGCGGCTTTTCGTTATCTCATCTATGCGATGGGTGGCGCGATGGCGATTTTGGCTGGGCTTATCCTGATTTATGTCCAAGTGGGTTCGTTAGACTATGCGGCCTTTTGGGAGGCATTGCCGAATTTGCCTACCGAAGTCTTATGGGCATTGGTATTACTCCTTGGCGGTGGTTTTTCGGTGAAAATGGCGATAATGCCTTTTCATCTCTGGCAAGCGGATGCTTATGCGGAAACGCCGGGCGCGAACGCCGCTTTTGTCAGTGCCATCGCCGCTCGTATGGGATTGTTTGCGTTAACGTTAATCTTGTTAAAACCCGTCGGCATGGAACGTCTTATTGATATGGCGATTCCATTGACCTTTTTGGACGCACGCAGTTTATTGCTCTGGTTGGCAGCCTTGACTGCAATTATCCCTACCTTTATTGCGTTGCAACAAAGCGATGCGCGTTTACTGTTGGCGTGGCATGGTATTGGGCAAGGGGGCTTGATGTTGCTGGGCATTATGATTGGGACCAAGATGGGTGTCGCCGGTGGCTTAATGCACGTATTTAATTATGCTACTTATCAAGCGGCTTTATTTCTGGCCGTTATCGCTGTGATGCATCGCACTGGTACCACCGATTTGGATCGCTTAGGCGGATTGATTGTGCGAATGCCGCTGACATTTGTGGTTTTGCTGATGGGCATTATTGGCTTAGCGGGGTTGCCACCGATGAATGGGTTTGTGTCTAAATGGTTGATGTATAAGGCCTTACTTGATGCCAATATGCCATTGCTCTTGGTTGCGGCTTCCATCAGCACGTTGGGCACTATCCTGAGTGTGTACAAATTGATTCATAATATTTTCTTGGGACAATTGCGTAAAGAACACTATAAGGTAAAAGAAGTGCCTTGGACGATGTTGGTGCCGATGCTGGTATTGGCGGGGATTGGTTTTATCACTGGTGCGATGCCGGGGCTGGTTTTGGATTTAGTGGACAAAGCGCAAATGGCTTTAGGTTATGCCACTTTAGATCACCATTTAGGTGGCGTGATTTGGCCTAACGGTGGGATAAACATGCTGTTGGTAACGGGCATTTTCTTGTATGGCATTGGCATAGGCGCGATTATCTTTTTCCTTGGCAACCGACGTTTTATTGTTCATCAATGGGATAATTATGCGGGCGGGCATTTTCTCACGTCCGATGTCCGTTATAACTATACACATAATTTTTATCCGGGTGTAATGCGTGTGATAGGGCCTTGGTTTAGGGGCACTATTGTCCATTTAGAACAAGGTATTACCAATTTAACGCAAATCTTAGCGGGCGCATTTCATAGTTTTTATCGGGTGAGTTATACACCGCTTTATTTGTTAATGGTGACGGTGTTGGCTTTGGCTTGGATGGTGTAGGTTTATACTGGAAGTACAACGGATTTACGGATTTTTCGGATTACAGTTGTGGCTCTACAAAAATAGTACATGCGAACTTTGTGAGCCATAACCTTTATTTTTTCAGCCGTTTCAAGGAAGCGAAGTATACATGTTAAAACGGATACTATCCCTAAGAAGGGATAGCATCCGTAAAATAAGAAACGTTTGTTATCGTCACTTTTTTTGAAGATAAAGACTTAGGTTTACAAGCGCGTGGCATTGATAAAACACCGGTTGCCGATTTGCGAGCGCGTTTGGCAGATAACGATTTTGGCTGGAGTCCAAACTTTAGTTTGGGCGGCCTTCCAAACTAAAGTTTGGACTCCAGGTTGAAGCCAGAAATCCGATTTTTCCAAAAAATCGGATTTCTCAATTCGTGGTACTAAACTGATAGATGGTAAGCCTATTACTCATTATCCATTATGAATCAATTACTTGGGAAAAATGCACTTTCTGTCCCGCAATCGGAGACAGACTATCAACGCACAGTGGCTTTGCTTGATGAATTGTCGGAGATGATGAAAATCACCCCTTAGACAGTCTCATGGATACGCTTGGCACTTTGGTAGAAGCTTACGAAAAAGAACATTATCCAATGAAAGATGTGTCGGCGAAAAAAGTATAGGTTTATACTGGAAGTACAACGCATTGAAGGATTTTACGGATTACAGTTGTGGCTCTACAAAAATAGCAAATGCGAACTTTGTGAGCCATAACCTTTCTTTTTCAGCCTTTTCAAGGGAGCGAAGTATACATGTTAAAACGGATGCTATCTCTAAGAAGGGAATCCGTAAAAATGGCTTGTTAAAACGGGTGCTATAGTTTTTCAGAAAAATAACGTAACTTCACTGCTGCTATACCTTGATGGGATAGTATCCGATAACTTCGACTTGTGAAACTATTTATCTGAACATCTATATCCCATCGAGGTATGTTAAAACGGATACTATCCCTAAGAAGGGATAGCATCCGTAAAATGAAAGGAGTATTACCATGTTTAAGAGCATTGAAGGCGTATATCGTGGCGGTAAGATTGAGTTGGCAGAAATACCCCACAATGTGCGCGAAGAAACGTTTGTTATCGTTACTTTTTTTGAATACAAAGACTTAGGTTTACAAGCGCGTGGCATTGATAAAACACCGGCTGCTGATTTGCGAGGGCGTTTGGCTACTTTTGCCGAAGATTGGGAAAACCCACAGATGAATATCTATGACGACTATGATACAGCAAAATCCAACTTATAAACGTGGCGAGGTCGTGTTGGTACTTTTTCCTGATTCCAACTTAACAACAATCAAACCCCGCCCAGCCTTAGTTGTTCAAGCAGACAATCTTCAAACCGGGTTGCGACAAGTTATCATTGCAATGATTACCAGCAATCTATCTCGCGCCAATCATCCAAGTCGCGTAACAATTTTACTTTCATCGCCAGAACAATCGGGGTTGCTAACAGACTCGGTAGTGATGACTGATAATCTTGCCACTGTCGGTAGCCCTGAAATTGACTGCGTAATTGGTTGGCTTCCGATGACAAAAGTTGATATTGCTTTAAGACATACACTAAACCTATGATGGTACGTAACAGTTTCCACTATCAACGCACAGTCGCTTTGCTTGATGAATTGGTTGATAATTGTCGGAGTCCAAACTTTAGTTTGGGCGGCCTTCCAAACTAAAGTTTGGACTCCTAGTTTGCAATAACTACAGGGATTGCATTTTAGAACGGATATATAATAAAAGATTAAAGTCAAAACCCATAACTACAAGGATTGTCTATAATAAAGGATTGGTTCAAAATGATGCTCGGTTTTAATCCCTTCTTATATACAATCCTTGTAGTTACTTATTACTAAAGGAGAAAACCATGAAAACTCAAAACTTTCTTAACAGTGTGTTATTGGCACTGCTCGGCCTACTCATGGCATCAGCGGTGGGGGCGGCTGATTTGGTATTTAGTCCGGCTGCGCCCGCCGTTGAAGTGGGTGGGCAGATAAATTTGTCGGTGTCGGGGACCAACGGCGCGGTAACGTGGACACCTTCAATGGGACCGATTCAAGGCACTGGCAATCAAGTGACTTATCTTGCACCTGCGGAAACCGGTGTGGATTCTGTGAGGGTGTTGGATGAAGTGGGTAATGCTGGTACGGCTGATAATTTTGGCACTGTCAAGATAACAGTTACAGCTAAACAGTTGATTTCGCAGAAAAATGCCAACTGGGAAGTATTTACAAATCGTGATTCAGTTGGAGCATTTGCTTTATCGAAAGATAAGGTAACCCTTTGGGTGGGAACAGAAGGTGGACTTGAAAAACGTAATGCTTCAACGGGAGAATTAGATAGGGTTTATATCAATACAGATGGTCTGCCTGACAATGATGTCGGGGCCCTTCTCTCAGATGCTCAAGGGGGAGTCTGGGTCGGAACTTCTTGGGGTCTCGCCCACCTCAAAGCTGATGGCTCTTGGTTAGTCTTTAAGACAGATAATTCAAATCTGCCTTCCAATTCTGTCAGGGCCCTTCTATCAGATGCTCAAGGGGGAGTTTGGGTCGGAACAGAAGGTGGTGGTCTCGCCCACCTCAAAAAGGATGGCTCTTGGCAAGTCTTTAATAAAGATAATTCAAATCTGCCTTCCAATGATGTCGATGCCCTTCTCTCAGATGCTCAAGGGGGAGTTTGGGTCGGTACTTATCGTGGTCTCGCCCACCTCAAAAAGGGTGGCTATTGGCAAATCTTTAAGACCGATAATTCAACTCTGCCTGACAATTGGGTCACGGCCCTTCTCTCAGATGCTCAAGGGGGAGTTTGGGTCGGAACTAAGCGTGGTCTCGCCCACCTCAAAAAGGATGGTTCTTGGCAAGTCTTTAATAAAGATAATTCAAATCTGCCTTCCAATGATGTCTGGGCCCTTCTCTCAGATGCTCAAGGGGGAGTTTGGGTCGGAACTGAGTTTGGTGGTCTCGCCCACTTCAAAAAGGATGGCTCTTGGCAAGTCTTTAAGACCGATAATTCAAATCTGCCTTCCAATGATGTCGAGGCCCTTTTCTCAGATGCTCAAGGGGGCGTTTGGGTCGGAACTTTTGGTGGTCTCGCCCACTTCAAAAAGGATGGCT
>QNER01000159.1 GCA_003646175.1 Candidatus Parabeggiatoa sp. nov. 1 | reverse complement strand
TGAAAAAACCATCCACGCGGCTAATTGTTTTATGCCCGTCACTGGCACCATGAAAAGTCTGCCAGAATATTTGGTTTTAATAGACACAACTTCTTTCAAAGATCATCAAGCCAGCTTAGTCACGGTTTTAATTAAACAACTGCTGGCCGAAGGCGTGTTCGTGGTGCCCTTTTATTTTAATGGTGATCCACGTAGCTGCTACGCGCCCCCAAAATCCAAAAATTCCCCGTTTGCTTCCCTGTTTAAAAGAAGGGAAATTGTCCAAAAGGGAGAATTTACTGTGTTGACGTTGCCAGAATTAGCGGCGCGTTATCCCGATCATCATTTGATGATATTTTCCGATGGTAAAAGCCTGATAGATAGAGAAACTGGGCAATTGGTTGATTGGATTCAACAATTTTTTGAGTGGGCACATCGTAGCTTGTTTACCTTAATCAGCCCCAATGAATGGGGATATCAAGAACAAGTCCTTGCGAAAAAAGCCGATTTTCTGATCATGCCAGCAAATGAAGCGGGATTAAAGGCGTTGGTTGAACAAATACATACTGGCACTCCCCCTAGACATCCTAGCCTTTCTCAACATAGGGGGGATTTCTTTCCTGAGTCTCTCAACGAGCAGCCCCATCGTTGGACAGAACCTCGCGCCCCTGAACCGGAAATCTTGACCGATTTATTACAACAACTCAACAGTTTTCTAGGCAAAAACGGCTACTATTGGTTCTGTGCCTGTGCCGTTTATCCAGAATTACACTGGCAATTAACGCTTTATTTAGGCGACAAGCTTAACTGTTTTAGTGAACAAAACCTTGCTAAATTGGCTAGATTGCCTTGGTTTCGTGAAAGCTATATGCCGGATTGGTTACGTGAACAGTTGGTAGAACATTTATTGCCTGAACAACGTCAGAAAATACAAGTGGCATTGGAAGAACTGTTATTGAGCGCGACTGGTAAACCTGAAACTTATTTTCAGTTGGAAATTGCCACCGAAGTTCCTAAGCTCTTTAAACATAAAGAGAGTCCTTTAAAAGAGCATGTTTTTTGGACTTTTATGGCAGAGAAATTGGCTTTCAAAATATCAAAACCGTTGCAAGAAATATTGTTTTTTACTCCAATAACATTTATAGACAGATATCTGGGAAGTCATAACAGAAAAATTACTATAGACTCTTTAATAGGTCAAAGTACTAAAATTATTGGTAATATTTATATTACTAGAAAGGGGTTACATATTGATGGTATGGTTAAGGGAGATATTATTGCCCTAGAAGATTCATACTCAGTATTAACTTTAAGCGAACAAGGAGTCATTGAAGGAGAGATACGAGTACCTAATGTCATTCTTAATGGAAGAGTAATAGGAAACGTGTATGCCGAACATATTGAATTAGCTTTAAATAGTTATATTTGTGGAAATGTGTATTATAAATCAATTGAGAGAGCTATGGGTAGCGAAGTACGTGGTAGCTTAGTACATAATCCGAATATAGTAAACAAGCTATTACTAAACAAACTATCACTATTACCCGGAAAAAATGATAAGGCTAAAGAAAAGTCTTCTTTTGGCTTTATTTCCTCATTCCATAAATCAAAATTCAGAATTGATAAATTCGATAAATTCCGAATTGACACTGTAATTGGTCAACACACTGAAATTATTGGTGATATTCCCTTTAATGGGAATTTATATGTTAAAGGTATAGTCAATGGCAATATCATGACTTCAGAAGATTTCGGTTCATTGTTGATTTTAAATGAACAAGGATCGATTAAAGGAGAAGTCCGAGTACCTAACATATTTCTAAATGGAACAGTGATAGGAAATGTATATGCCGCAGAGCATATAGAATTAGCTGTAAATAGCCGCGTTAGTGGAAATGTGTACTATAATTTGATTGATATGGATATGGGAGCTGAAGTAAATGGTAGTTTAGTACATTTTTCAGATTCGGCGGTACAATCATCATTAATAAATGATAGTGATGAAAAAACAGAATAAGCATAGGACATTTTTTTCTGGTGATTTTTTTCTGGTGATTTTGCTTATACCATTAAAGCTACTTTACCAATTTGGATAATTATTGCTGAAATGCGTCATGAGGTACAAGCTTCAAAAACGCAGAGTTAATACTAATTAGCCTTCCAAGAAGTACTAATGATAGTACAACGGATTGACGGATGCTACGGATTGTTATTAGATAGTACAACGCATTGAAGGATATTACGGATTGTTATTGGATAGTACAACGCATTGAAGGATGTGACGGATTGTTATTGGATAGCACAACGCATTGAAGGATGCTACGGATTGTTATTAGATAGTACAACGGATTGCATTCTTGGATTGTGATTGATAAGAAAAAGAAAATCCGAAAAATCCGTCAATCCGTTGTACTAACTTCTGAATTTCTCTATCATTAGTACTTCTTGGGAGGCTAATCAGTATTAACAGGAATAGTCCCCTTTGGGGGACTTGAGCTTTTAGCCAATCGCTTTAGCTATTGGCGGTGCTGATGACATTTATTTATCACTTAAACAGGAGGAAACATTATGAAACAACTTCGCTGGATAATAGGCCCGTTGATGGGTTTGCTTGCTGTTCCTAGTTGGGCGACAACATTTGGTCCTGACATTATTATTCAATGTCCAAACTCGGACAAGGTAATCAAAAAGGCCACATTGATGTCGGGTAATACTTTCGGTGGTAGGGTTTGGAGTGATGGCTACTCGGTTTATCCGATGCTACCCCGTTCACCGGAAATCACGCGATGTGGTGATGATGGGGCTTTGGGTTTCTGATGCGAAAGAAGTTGGCGACATTTCCCGTTGGAGCGATGATTCAAATGTGCCGGATAAATGGAAACAGGCCAAATACATTCGCTTTCTGACTGAAGCGGAATACTTGGCAGCCATTGAGATGGGCATGGGCAAAACGCCAGAGCAAGAATTGCATCTCAGAGTCTTCGCTTGGTGGGCGGCCAATGATCCACTGCGACAAGCGCAACCGGATAAGGCAGCCCCAAAAAGCCCATTTTTACCCGGCTCCAAAGCCAGAAAAAACCTTGAGCAACTGGTCAAACTGCTCTCGGCAACCGATCCGAATAAGCGCCTAATGAAAGCCGAGGCGTTAAGACAATTGGGCCGATTTGAAGAACTGCAAGCCCCTTTTCCAAAGGCGTTTACCAAAGTCGCGGATTGGATGCGTCGCTTGGTAACAGAGCGAGATGCTCTCGTCAGAGAACTGTTTAGTTTAAATAAAACGCGCTAAACGTTTTTTCGTGCAAGGTTCGCCTTGCACTCCTAATATGGGGATTATGTGAATGCAATCAACAGTTTACGTTGAAACCAGTATTATCAATTATTTAACTGCCCTTCCCAGTGAAGATTTTTTAACGGCAGCGTCTCAACAAATCACCCAAGAATGGTGGAAAAAACGTCGTTTCCATTTTCAATTGTATATTTCTTCATTGGTTGTGAAAGAGGTCAAGTACGGCGGTAAAGAAGCGACTCGAAAACGCTTACAACTTTTGCAATGTTGTATACCATTGTTGGAATGGCAACCCGAAGTGTTGGAATTGGCAGACATTTTTGTCAAACAGAAAGCGTTGGTAGACAGTGCTAAAGAGGATGCGTTGCATATTGCGGTTGCGACTATCCATCGTTTGGATTATCTGTTAACTTGGAATTGTCAGTCTATTGCCAATATGGAAATACAACAGAAAATCGCCCCGATTTGTGCTGAACAAGGTTATGAAATGCCAAGCATTTGCACGCCGCAAACACTGATGGGCAATATTATGTGGCACGATTCGGTGGTTGAAGAAATCCATAAAGGGCGAGCAGAACAAGCCGAACGCTTCAACGGTGACTTAAAAGCGATTTATGGTGATTTAAAAGAAGAACAAGAACGGTGTGGGTTGAAATTGGTGTCTTTTCCGAAGCGGCGAAAGCCATCAAATGCCAAAGAGGAACCCTGTCGCTTATTAGTGCCTGAATAAATTCAAATAAATCGGATTTCTGGGAGATTTCGGGGAAAATAAATCCGATTTTGGGGAGAAATCCGATTTCGGGGAGGGCGGGAAATGTTGCGGCACAAAATCTGTGATGAATGGGAATACCCCAATAAAAATGGCGTGTGTTAAATTTTTTTCGTACAAGGTTCGCCTTGTACTCCTGAGCAATCACGCACCATTCGTACAAGGTTCGCCTTGTACTCCTGAGCAATCACGCACCATTCGTACAAGGTTCGCCTTGTACTCCTGATAATGTGATCGAGGTACAACGAATCCATGAAATAAACGAATAGGCGGGTGGTGGAAT
The DNA here is from genome assembly GCA_003646175.1 of Candidatus Parabeggiatoa sp. nov. 1. GTDB lineage: Bacteria > Pseudomonadota > Gammaproteobacteria > Beggiatoales > Beggiatoaceae > Parabeggiatoa. The sequence goes on along the minus strand of QNER01000159.1, from coordinate 6,866 downwards.
CAACACCTTCGCACATTTGCTGATTTTAGGGTAAAAACGCGGATCATGATAATGGGGCTTTTGGTGATCATTTACGCCGGATTGTTTTGTTGCTTAACCGTGATGAGCAATTATCTCAAGCCATGCAGTGCGTACTGCGCGGCAAACCTTGCCCCGATTATGACTCGTTTTATCGTCTTCGCAGTGCCGGCATACTGAGAGGTGAGTCAAAAGATAATGTCAGTCTCCGTTGTGAGATTTATCAGCGTTATTTGAAAAAGCATTTGTTATAAGTAAGTACAACGAATTACGTGGATAAACGAATTAAATAAATTCCCAGCTAAAAACGTGTTTTTCATTGATGGATAATTCCTAAGCTTGATTTGGCAAACCTCTGAAGCTTTTGCCATAAATAATTTATCTGAAATTCTATAGAACAAATTCCATATACGTCTGATAAATAATCAAAGATTTGAGGCTTTATTCGTTTATCCACGTAATTCGTTGTACTCAACCATTTTTTTGGAAATGCGCCTGTAATCCACTCACTTAGACGGTTTCAGAAAATGTACGAAAGGCAGCGTAATCAGGAGTACAAGGCGAACCTTGTACGAGAAACCGCGTGGTGATTGAAATGTGACATTGTCAAGTTATAAAACTTTTAAAACACGCTCTCAGAAGAGTTATCCGTTTATTTCGAGTATCCGTTGTACTAACAATAAATATTCAAAATGGATCATGACCATTTTTTTGGGAATGCACCCGTTTTGACTATGATTAAGTTATATACCAATAAAGGTTTTTGCCTAAGTACTGAAGCACAAATAAACAGATATTTTAGCGCAAAGGGCTTGCGCGGGGGATTGCCCCTACGCAATGCCATGTAGGGGCAATCCCTTGTGGTTGCCCCATTTCAAAATACACGAAAATTTATGCTTCAGTACTTACCGATTCTGCGACAACCGCCACTGCTGATTTCAGGCCGCGTGAAAGTGTGAAACATGAAACACCTAACCTCCTCAGTTTAAACACATTGTTGCATAATTTAGGGTTGAAGTTGTCTATAAATAGCGGGTAGTGATGATGGAGTCCAAACTTTAGTTTGGCTCGCCTGCCCAAACTAAAGTTTGGACTCCTAAAAACTAACTGTCTGTGTCAGCTTCTTTGTCAACCAAGCCAAGCAACAAGTTGTATGCAAGTAACAACATTGCCACCGGTAGATGCATCACTAATTCTTGAACCTGAGAATGAGTAATATTGTCCATATTTTCTCCAAATTCAAGGGTAACCACAAGGGATTTCCCCTACATAATCTCTGCTTGTAGGGGCAATCCTTTATGGTTGCCCTTCTGTCATGTCTTTCACTGAATCAATCCCATTGAAGGGCCCTAGTGCCTAGAAAACTGATAGGTGGTAAACTAAACATTCGTTGACTTCCCTAATCCGTTGCACTTTAATATATAATAAAACATCAGGCCTAAAACTCGATGTTCACGTTTTTGCTAAACCCAAACAATAACTACAAGGATTGTATATAAAAAAGGATTTCTTCATTTATTGCAATGAACAAATTCGATTAAAAATGCGAACGTGCATGACATAAAAACACCATTAATTAGCTATTTCCTTGTCATTGCTGTATTGGAAAAAAGTCGACTTTCGTTATGCTCGTTTTTAAAATCCTTTATTATATACAATCCTTGTAGTTATTGTTGCCAGAGAAAGGTGAAGAATGGGGCCGTAAAGTCGGGCAAGTTTTTATTCGTTCCCAACAGCAAGATGCTTTGGACATTTTAGGTTTATTTGTGTTGAATCGTTTTCGTCAACTCAAGTATGAAGAGGTGATTGCTATGTTAAATTTTGATTTGATGGACACTGTGGCGGGCCGACAAGTTCAAGTTGATTGAAGTCGCGCCAAAACCTTCAAGGTTTGGCAAACCTTGAAGGTTTTATCGATTAAGTCAAAGGCTTTGTCACCACCGCCAAAATAATAGTGCGTTAGCCAAACGTAAAATTATCGAAGCCAAAACCTTCAAGGTTTGCCAAACCTTGAAGGTTTTATCGATTAAGGAAATGCTGTCAAAGGCTTTGTCAGCACCGCCAAAAGAATAGTGCGTTAGCCAAACGTAAAAAATAATGAGGTAAAAATGAATGAAAGCGCAAAGCGCAAATACAACGACTCCTTCTGATGAGTCCTCTTTACAAAACAATTTTATTCGTCAAATCATCGCTGAAGATGTGAAAACGAATAAACATGGCGGTAAAGTCGTGACTCGTTTTCCGCCAGAGCCTAATGGCTATTTGCATATTGGTCATGCCAAATCCATTTGTTTAAACTTTGGCATTGCGGCCGAACAGGCTGGCAGACAATGTTATCTCCGTTTTGATGATACCAACCCCAGTAAGGAAGACCTTGAATATGTTGAGTCTATTAAAACGGATGTGCATTGGCTTGGCTATGATTGGGGAGAGCGGTTACGCCATTCGTCGGATTATTTTGAACAACTCCATGAGTATGCCATCGCGTTGATCAAAATGGGTAAAGCCTACGTTTGCAGCTTAACTCCCGAACAAATCAAGGAATATCGCGGCACGTTGCGCGAACCGGGTAAAAATAGCCCGGATCGTGAACGTTCAGTCGCGGAAAATCTGGATTTGTTTGAACGCATGAAGGCGGGGGAATTTGCCGAGGGTACATACGTGTTACGGGCCAAAATTGATATGGCTTCACCTAATCTTAACATGCGCGATCCGGCCATTTATCGCATTAAACATTTACCGCATCAGATGACGGGCGATAAATGGTGTATTTATCCGATGTATGATTTTACCCATTGCCTGTCAGATGCGATTGAGGGCATTAGCCATTCACTGTGTACTTTGGAATTTGAAGATCACCGCCCTTTATATGATTGGGTATTAGATACGTTAAATACCCCATGCCATCCACAACAAATAGAATTTGCCCGCTTATCGCTGAATTATACGGTGATGAGTAAACGTAAATTACAAGAACTGGTTGAAAATCAGCATGTTAGCGGTTGGGATGATCCACGTATGCCGACGTTAAGTGGGATACGAAGACGGGGTTATACACCTGAAGCCATTAGGGAATTCTGTGATCGCATAGGCATCACCAGAAAAAACACGCAGATTGAAATGGGGGTATTAGAAAACTGCATTCGTACTGATTTAGAGGCCAAAACAACCAGAGTGATGGCGGTGTTAAAACCCTTACGGGTGGTGATTGAAAATTACCCGGCCGATCAAGTTGAACAGTTAGATGCACCTTATCATCCGACGGATGCCAGCATGGGTTCTCGTCAAATACCTTTTTCCCGGGTTTTATATATTGAACAGGACGATTTTCGGGAAACGCCGCCGAAAAAGTTTTTCCGTTTAGCTCCGGGGCGTGAAGTGAGATTGCGTTATGGTTACTTTATTACTTGTCAAGCCGTGATCAAAGATGAGAATGGTGAAATTGTTGAATTACGTTGTAGCTACGATCCAGAAACCCGCGGGGGATCTACACCACCGGATGGCCGTAAAGTGAAGGGGACATTACATTGGGTTTCTGCACCTCATACCATCACGGCCGAGGTTCGCCTCTATGATCGTTTATTTAATCAAGCCGATCCGGGGGCCGATGGGACTGATTTCAAAGCGGCACTCAATCCAAACTCAATGGAAGTTTTGACCTATTGTCAGCTTGAACCCAGTTTAGCCAATGCCCAAGCCGGTGAACGTTATCAATTTGAAAGACTGGGTTACTTTTGCGTCGATAATGTTGTGAGCAAAGAAGGCGCATTGGTATTTAATCGTATTGTGACATTGCGTGATTCTTGGGCGAAGATTGAAAAGGCGAAAGGTTAGTACAACTTCTGTAGTGGTCAAGATGATGTTGAAATGGCAAATTGGGAATTGGGATCACGCCTAAAGTTTTTTGGGCACAAAAATTTTAGGCGCGATTTGGAATTGGGAATTGGTTTAGTACTTTAATTCCAGAAATAAACTTCTGTGTGGGTGATGGAGTATTGATCATTCGTGCTCGCCACAACCGGTTGAAAAGCATAATTGATTTTTTAAATTTGATTTGAAAAATAAGTTGCAAAGTTATCCTTTGGCAAAAACCTTCGAGGTTTGGCAAACCTCGAAGGTTTTGTCCAGAATTTTTCTGGATAGCTATACTCGTAAGTTCGTCAGTTGCACTGGTTTTTAATTCGTTTATTTCTGGGATTCGTTGTACTTACTGATAGGTGGTAGCCCCATTTATTTATTTATTGACATTTTCAAAAAGGATGCTAGTGCTTTTCGCAGTAGCATCTGTCAAGTGCGTTTCAACTCACAATGGGTATTGAAATCCACTCGGCAGGGGTACGAATTTGTCAGCAGGTGGACTGCTTGTATGGTGGGAGGCGAACTCGACTTTGGTAAAAATGACAAATTGACAAATATAGAGAGCCAGAAAAATTCTGTGCCAAACCGCAAGCAAAGCTCAAGCCAAACCTCAAAGGTTTTATTACCATGGTGAGGAACTTGGCGAAGGCGGGTAATAGGTAATAGTTTATTATTGACGTGAATTAGGAATAATTACTTTTCATGCCCATCACCAAAAAATGACTCATTACCCTTTACGCACATTACCCCTTACCTTTCGCTTATTTTTTCGGCTCAAATAATATTAGACTTGTCCCTTAATAAGCTAAGTCGTTGATTTTATTAATTATTAATATATAATGTTTTCAAGGGTTTACGTTTATTTAGGGACAAGTCTATTTTATAAGTCATTGATGAAAGCGTTTAACGAGAAAGGTGAACAACTGAGTGCTTTTATCAAGATTATCAAATAGCCAATACGCCAAATCTGTCAGTTATTGGATATTGAATTTATTAAAACCCGTTATAATAGGTTGAATATAAAACTCAAAGAATTAATGACCGTTTAATTAAAGAGGCGCAAAAAAATAAGCGAAAGGACAGTTAGGAACGTGCATAAAATAACTTAGGCGATTTCTGGGAAAAAATTTTGGAAATCGCACCTTGGTATATTCTTTTTTCGCTCTCGCCTTAGAAAACGTAAGGGTAACCACAAGGGATTACCCCTACAAACCTTCATTGAAGGTAGGGGCAATCCTTTATGGTTGCCCTTGGTATATTATTATTTGGGAGTTGCCCAACGATGATTTTGGATTTTATGGAGGGGAGAGGACTCCTTTTTCAAACCTCAATTGATTGATTGAGTGTGCGAGGAATCGATTTTGATGGCGGGAATAGAATGGTTTATGACCATTTGACTTACAAGTTCAGATATGGCGCGCCCGACAGGATTTGAACCTGTGACTTTTGGCTTCGAAGGCCAACACTCTATCCGGGCTGAGTTACGGGCGCTGTGGAGGACGAACGGACAAATGGACGTTTTGCAAATTGACTTATGGCGCGCCCGACAGGATTTGAACCTGTGACCCTTGGCTTCGGAGGCCAATACTCTAATCCGAACTGAGCTACGGGCGCAGTGAAGGACGAACGGACAAATGGACGTTTTGCAAATTCAGATATGGCGCGCCCGACAGGATTTGAACCTGTGACCCTTGGCTTCGTAGGCCAATACTCTAATCCAAACTGAGCTACAGGCGCAATTTCGGGATTCATTACGGTTTTGCAAATTGACTTATGGCGCGCCCGACAGGATTTGAACCTGTGACCCTTGGCTTCGGAGGCCAATACTCTAATCCGAACTGAGCTACGGGCGCAGTGAAGAGCGTATCATATCCGATTAAAAAAGATTTGTCTACTTTTTTTTTTGAGTTTTTTTTGAGGCGTGTTGTGTGATATAGTTGAAAACTTTAAAATGCTTATTTATCCAATCATAAGAGGAAACTTGAGTGAGTCAACAAGATACTATACCCGTGAGGAATTTGGCACTTGGCCTTGCTGCCGGATTTGGGGCCGTTGCCGCAATTGTTATTATGGTGCTATTACTTAGTCAATTGGGACTTGATGATGGCCATGAAAAATCAACAGATCTGATTTCTGAACGGCTAAAACCGGTAGGTGAGGTCAATGTTGAAGGGGATGTTGTTGCGGAGCCAGTTAAACCTACAACAATACCTCCAACCGAGGATAAAACAACCACCAAACCCGTGGTTTCCTATGAACCAAGCCGCATTGATCTCGCACAGGGTGAAAAAATTTATAACTCTGCGTGTGCCCTCTGTCATGCGACGGGTATTGCCGGGGCACCGAAATTTGGAGAGAAAAAGGCTTGGGCACCTCGTGTTGCAAAAGGCCTGCCGGCTTTGTTCACAACTGCTTTGCAAGGTTTGAATGCGATGCCACCAAAAGGTGGACAACCGGCTTTGCCGGATGAGGATGTTAAATCCGCAGTGGCCTACATGGTTTATCAAGTCGCCCCCGATGAGATTCCACTACCCCCTTCAAAGCCAGAAACCACACCAGCAACTGGTTTTGACTTAACCGGCTTTGATCTCGCACAGGGTGAACAAGCTTATAACACCGTTTGTGCAAAGTGTCATGCGCTGGGTATTCTTGGAGCACCCAAGTTTGGAGATAAAAACAGTTGGACCCCCCGTATCACAAAAAGCATGGATGCCTTAGTCGCAAATGCTTTGCAAGGATTTAAAGGCGAAACGGGAGTAATGCCATCAAAAGGCGGGGAACCACAGTTGTCAGATGAAGAGGTCAAAGCGGCGGTAGCCTATATGCTGGATGCAGTTGGTGCGGGTGGCGAAAAGGTTGCGACTTTGCCTGAAACCGCCACTGAAGAACCGGCTGAACCGGCTGCAAGTCCTGCTGAGGCGACTGCCCCAGCGGATGTGACACCCCCAAAGCCTAGCCTTGATCTCGCAAAGGGCGAACAAACTTACAAG
>QNER01000158.1 GCA_003646175.1 Candidatus Parabeggiatoa sp. nov. 1 | reverse complement strand
TCTTGTTTCAACTCGGTTTCCGTCAGTATGTTACAAGAGAGTTTTTCATGTAAACTACACAGTTTTTTTGCCTTCTCAGCCAAATAGGCAGGTGTACAATGATTAGCCGGCAAATTACTTAAATCTTTAGCCAGCTTGACTCCCTCGGCAATTTTTTGGGCTTCACGATTAGCCTGTTCAGCAATGTTTAATTCACGGCGCGATGTCACAGTGAAAACGATTTTACGCAAGGGTCGCCGTGTGTTTTCTTTTTTGCTTTTTAGCTGATCGAACAGATATAAGGTGGACTGTGCCGTTTCAACGGCCTGACGAATACGCCATGCGGTGTCACGACCACGCACATTCATTTCAGTCAAATAACACACAGCTTCCATGGAACCGGTTTCATGCAACGTGCGTATGGCCTGTATAATGATTTTATGATATTGGTTATCACCTAATTCACGTTCACGTCCGCAACCCACGAGCAAAACACGGTCGGCCAAAATACCCGGCACACTGTGCAATAATAAGGTTTGGCCGGGTTTACCCTCCAAATCTCCGCGCCGTAGAATAAAAGAAATATACCCGTCACTGATGTCATCAAGTCGTCTGGCTGCCTCCGATAAACGACGAGGTTCATAAATACCTACAACGACGCAGGCAGTACGTTGTTTTTCTGGATGGCCGCTTTTTATATTAAATTCCATGCTAATTCCCAACAATTAATTAAAGCCCAACAATTAAAATTATACCTAGATGAGTATCAATAAAAATTTATTTAAATAATTGTGCAGTGATTAAATTAGATATAGTAAAAATTAAGTATTAAAAAAATCCGATTTTGTAAAATTTCTCACCTATTTCTCAGGGCCTCGTCAAACTTGAAAGTAACACACTGATTATGAAAGTGTTTTTGTGGAAAAAATTTTGTTAAATACCATAATTTATAACTTATAGTTTAATTACTCAGCCCTGAAAGGGCACTTTATTAAAGCCTAGGGCAGCACCCTAGGAACTTGCGCCCTTTGAGTGCCTGGGGCGTTGCCCCAAGCTATAATAATTCAATTCGCACCTTCGGTGCTGAGTAGTTACCTTATTGTTTGATAAAAAAATTTTAGAAAAATTGCTACGTTATGTTGATTAAATCAATAAGTTACATCAGACTTTGACGAGAACCTGCCGGTTTCTAAAAGCGTATTTTAAAGCTTGACTTAACTTATTATTTTATAAGCAATACACGATTTCATAAGTTATTGATTTTGGGACTTTTACAACACGCTCTAATATCGTCGTTGACCACTTTTTGGACTGTTGATCAAATTGATAGCACTTTTACAATGACTTTTGAGCACTACAATTTACTTTTACATTTTAGCTCATGGTCAAATTAATGTTGAACATATACGTCATTCCTAATCCAAAGCGGTAATTATGTTTTTGGATTCTGGTTTTCGCATTCATGAGAGAATGATTGTATTTCAACATCTTGTTGGCCACTACATTCTTTGATATTTTATTTTTGCAACATCATTTTGACCATGACAATATTTGACTCAATCATACCGTTTTTTAAAGGGGATTAGGGGTGATTTCTTTAAGTGTGTTGATTATTAGCCCCTAACCCCCAAAGCTTACAGGGGCAACCATTGACATATAAATCCTCAGCCCTGAAAGGGCGCTTTATTAAAGCCCAGGGCAGCGCCCTGGGAACCTGAAGCCTGCATCTGGGGCGTTGCCCCAGGCTATAATAATTCGCCCAGAAAGGGCTAAGTAGTTACGAAAAAAATTGAACATTGTCGTTTTACGAAATCCCTTTTTTTGCAGAATTTCCAATTTATTACCAATTTACATTTAAATTCCCACCAATACCTTTTTAAGCAAAACGTGGTTTGTAATTGTGTTACATTATATTTATTTATCACCGATAACGCAAAGGTGAAGGAGTACTTTTTTTGATTATTAGCCGCTACATATTTCGTGAAATACTGTACACCTTATTAGCCATAACTGCATTATTGTTACTGATTTATATCAGTCACCGGTTTATGGCATATTTAGTACAAGCTTCGGCCGGCGATTTACCGGCAACCTCTATTTTTCAATTACTCGCTTTGAAACTTTTAAGCGACATCATGCTCATTTTGCCCCTTGGATTTTTTTTGGCACTCTTGTTAGCCTTGGGACGGTTATATAAAGATAATGAAATAACCGCAATGGCAGCTTGTGGCATTGGGGTACCTGTCACCAGTATTATTAGCTTAGGTGTTATGTTTGCCGTTGTGATTGGCATATTATCTTTATTATTGGCACCTTGGGCAGAAAGAAAAATGGTTCAATTACAAACCCAATTAAAAGCGGCAGCCGAAGTGGGTGGCATTGCAGCCGGCCGTTTTAAAGGGTTTAGTCACGGCAAGGGCGTTTTTTATGTTCAAACAATTGACACTGATAACGAGACTATGCATACCCTGTTTGTGCAAGTCAACTTGCCTCACAAGCGAGTAATTATGGTGGCAAAACGGGGTTATCAAATCGCGCCAGCCGGAGAAATGTTTTTAGTACTTGTTGATGGTCATCGTTATGAAAGCCAGCCGGGGAGTTTAAGCTATGTCATCACTGAATTTGCCGAGCATCAGATCAGAATCCCCAAACGCCTAGATATCTCCCCACAAAACCAACGTGAAGCCATACCCACCGGCTTGCTTTGGTTTGCACAAGAGGCGCGACTACAAGCAGAATTACAATGGCGTTTGTCCTTACCCTTATCAGTTATTTTACTGGCCGCACTGGCGGTGCCTTTGTCTTATACCACCCCGCGCCAAGGACAATATGCCAAAATATTAATTGGCATTTTGATTTACCTTATTTATAACAATTTGCTCAATGTGGCAAGAAAATGGGTGGAACGTGGTGATCTTCCCCCTTGGATAGGCGTATGGTGGGTACATGTCGGTTTACTATTTATTATAGTTGTTTGGTTTTATCTACCACTTTTAAAAAATGGGTTTCAGCGATTGTTCAAATTTCCACAATAATTTTGAACGCACAGATGGGCGCGATTAAAAGTGATAGCTAAAGGAGTGCAAAATATAGCACTCCAGATAAATTCTGGCCCAAACCTTAGTTAGAGGTTTTTCAAACCTCCGATGTTTTGACATGGAACCAAACTTTTCTGGACACTGATACTTGTAAGCCTTTGTTGTATACACACTTCAGGGCACTTCGTTTCCACAGAGGAACAAAAAATGCTGTTTTTAATTTAATTCAAATAGTTATTTTATTATTTTGGTTTCTCAAAAAGTAAAATTGGTTCCCTTGCTCAGTATAAATAGCCCAACTCAAAGGATTTTTGGTCCAGCACTAAATAGGCAATAATTAATATAAAATGAAAAAAATTGATAGATATATTGGCAATACCGTGTTGGCTGGCATACTGATAGTCTTGTTAGCCTTGGTTGGTTTATTTACTTTTTTTGGTTTTATTGATGAAGTCGATGATATAGGCAAACAACGTTATGGTCTGTTGGAGGCCATTGAATATGTCGCTTTGGAAATTCCGCGACATATTTATGATTTATTTCCCACAGCCGCTTTACTGGGCAGTTTATTGGGATTGGGCATGTTGGCTAATAATAATGAATTGACAGTCATGCGTGCCGCTGGCGTGTCCATTGTGCGTATTGCAGTCTCCGTGCTGAAAGTGGGTTTAGCGTTAACCCTCATGGTTATGTTGATTGGTGAAACTTTAGCCCCTCAAAGCGGGCAATATGCTAACAGTATGCGATCTGTCGCGCAATCTGAACATGAGCATCAACAAATGGTATTTAATCGTCGCTACGGTTTTTGGGCACGCGACAGTTTTGATTTTATTAATATTCACACAATTTATCCCGACGGTGGCTTTGGTGGGATTACTTTGTATGAATTTGATGCCGCCCAACGTTTACGTGCCATAACCAATGCCAGAAAAGCCTCTTATCAGGACGGACAATGGCGGTTATTGGAGGTGGAAAAAAATATTATCGAACCCACGCAGGTAACCCGTCAATTTTTAAAAAGTACGACTTGGAATGCGATTTTAAACCCAGAATTAATCAAAATTGTAGTGGTTCGTCCTCGCCAGTTGTCTAGTTTGGGATTATCTAAATATATTGAATATTTAAAGCAAAATGGACAAGATGCTGCACAGTATGAATTGGCTTTATGGACGCGCTTAAGTTATCCCTTAGTCAGCACAGCCATGATTTTTTTAGCGATTCCCTTTATCTTTGGCTCATTACGTAGCGTGTCGGTGGGGCAGCGTATTTTGGTAGGTGCATTATTGGGGGTTGGTTTTCACATGCTTAACCAAACCCTTAGCAATATTGGCTTAGTATATAACATCAACCCGGCCTTCAGTGCCTTGCTGCCCCCAATATTGTTTTTGATTTTGGCCTTAGTTATGATGCGGCGCGTTGTTTAATAGAAAAGGATAATTACTTAATGAGTAATTACCACACAAGGTAGGAACATTGAAGGTAGGAACATTGAAGGGTGTGCTTGAGTGTGAACTGCGCTCAAGCAACGTCATCGTAATTCTAGGGCAAAACCTTCAAGGTTTCCAAAACCTTGAAGGTTTATAACTGAAATTATTTATCTGAAAAACTATAGGTAAGTACTGAAGCACAAATAAACGTATAACGCAGAGCGTCATTGAAGGCATTCCGCAACCAAGTTTGGGAGGGAAAAAATATACGCGCCCTATTTTTTGTCATTACCAAAGGAACATAACGTTTCTAAAAATACCTGAAAACTATGTGATCGGTTAGCTTTTTCCACATTTTGTTTTTCCAAAGAGACAAAATGAGCGATTTCTTCAGCAAATTTAGGTTTACTCGCATATCGTTTTTTCCAATCCGGTACGATTTCTTCAAGGACACTGGATGGTTTTGGGATGTTATCAATATCACGATATTTTTTCTTACCTTGAAAAAAACTGGCTTTAAATCGAGGAGAACATTTTGCAATCGCCTCCATATCTCCTAGAAACCAGGCTTCTAATTCATAGCAGGCTATTCTTATTTGGTACTCACAAGAACAACACCGAGCCATTTTTGCCTTTATCTTATTTTTCAATGCGAGACAATCTTGTCTGTCTTGATCAATGATGATAATGATTTGTTGAGCGCGTTTGGATAAAGTTGGGATAATGTTATTCAAGTGACTGATTAAATCTTCTTTGCCACGATGATGCTTAATTTCAAATAGATGTTCTTCAAAACCTAAACGGGGTAAAACGCCTTCTAAAAATTTTCGCATTGAATAATCTTCAACTAAAAAAACAATCATGGGTTAATCCCTTTGAAATATTCATGTTGCCACAACCAACCTAATTCACACCCATTTTCATAGAGTTCAGTTATCTGCTCATCATTTTTAGCAGAAAATATGTGACTGCTACCTTGTTCTTTTTTGACTAAAAACAATTCCTCTATTTTTAGAGCATCCACAAAATCAGGGGAATGGGTAGACACAAAGACTTGTCCGCCACGTACTGCATATTCTCTGAGTTCTGCGGCGAGTTCCCTTAATAAAGTCGGGTAAAGGTAATTTTCAGGCTCTTCAATACAGAGCAATGGACGCGGGGTGGGATCATGCAATAACACTAAATAGGCGAACATTTTAATGGTGCCATCAGAAGTGTATTTTGAAATAAACGGATCGGTAAAACTATTATCCCCAAATTTTAGCAAAATTTGCCCGGCTTCATTGATAGTAATATCCACTTTGTCAATGCCGGGGACTCGTTGTTTCATTTTGGTTAAAATGGTTTGAAAAATATCAAAATGATATTCATGAAGAAAACTGGCAACTTGTGCCAGATTATTACCCGATCTAGACAGTTGCTGATCAGCACCCACCTCATTGATTTTACGCATCTCTTCATTTTGCAGATTAGAAACTAACCATTGTTCTAATAAGGTGCGAAAACTTCTAATGGTTTTGTAACGCTCAAATTGTCCTAAGCCTTTTAATGCCAGAATATCTTCTGCACCTAAGGGTTGATCTTCACGTTCTTCCTGAGCTTTCCAGGCTTCTTGATCATAATCTTGTTCATTTTTGATGGCGGAACCGATTCCTCTTGAATAATCTAAAAAATGCCAAGGTTTGCCACTGCGTCCCCGACGATATTTTAAAACTTCCTTTTCTATAAAGACTTTGCCGCGACTAAAACCAATTTTTAAATGGTAAGTTGCTAAAGGACTTTTTTCACCTTGTTCAAAATTACGAAACTTAATTTCAAATTCGATGAAATCTTTCTCCGGGTGACTGTTACGAGTGATAACTTCCTTAAAACCGCCTTCACGATTAACCGCAACCGTGACATTTTCTTTTAAGCAAGTGGCCAGAAAACTGAATACTTTAAAAAAAGTCGTTTTACCAGAACCATTCGCACCTAAAAACACATTGAATCGCTGTAAATTGGTCACATGTAACTCTTTATATAACCTAAAATTCTTCACTTTAATTTGTTCAATTTGTGTGTTCATGATTATTTGTCTCCGATTTCTAAAAAATTAGACTGAATTTAAACCATAGCGTTAGTGCATGTTAGGATACAAAGCTAAAGAATCTCAGTGATGCTATCGCTTGCAGCGATAGTATCACTTCAAAGCGGTAAAGTGTTCTTATGCGAATTGGGCTAATTCTGCGTTGCTAGTCCAAGTGACATCATCAGCTTGCTCACCATTTTTTGAAAGATCAATTTCATGAATTCTAAAAAATTAGACTGAATTTAAACCATAGCGTTAGTGCATGTTAGGATACAAAGCTAAGAATCTCAGTGATGCTATCGCTTGCAGCGATAGTATCACTTCAAAGCGGTAAAGTGTTCTTATGCGAATTGGGCTAATTCTGCGTTGCTAGTCCAAGTAACATCATCGGCTTGCTCACCATTTTTTGAAAGATCAATTTCATGAATTTCAAACCGAGATTCGCTGTCACCATCAATTGACGAATTGTTTATCGCTTTCAATAAGGTTTCAGGGGTGAATTGTTCACTTTTGCGCCATGAATGTAATCCTGATTGCCAACTTATGCCGGTAAACATGTCTATATTATCATAATGAGACAGATTAGCGATAATGAATTTTGCCATTTCGTACTTACTCGTGACTTGAAAGTGCCACATACGTGTAATTCCTTCGTCAATACTTTCGGTCAGGATAAAAATTTTCATGGTTTTTGGTTCTCTTCTATTTAGCTTGACAATGTTTGAGGCAAACGTTTTTTCGTACAAGGTTCGCCTTGTACTCCTGATAAATAACGCCAGTTTTCGTACAAGGTTCGCCTGAAACGAATGATAAGGAGTGCTTATGTACTGCCTATTTTACAACAACCGTCTTTAAAAAAATTCAAGTGCGTTTTCATTTATTCCGTTAATCTTTTTTAAAGTTTTGGAGAAGACATTGAGCGACATCGATCATCCTTAACAAAATCAATCCGTCAAATCCGGAAATCCGTTGTGCTAATATTTTTTTCCCCCTGGAAAAGGGTGAGAATGTGAAAATGTTATGGTTGATTTTGAAGTTTTGGAGAAGACATTGATCGATATCGATCAGCCTTAACAAAATAAATCCGTTAAATCCTTCAATGCGTTGTACTAATATCACAATGACAGCGGTAAGTATATCTCGATGATAAAACTTTATTTAATAGAGATTGTAATTCTAATTAGTCATTGAATGATTTTGTGCTACTCAAAGTCAATGACGAGTATAATGGCAGCTTGTTATGGGGACTATCCAATAAACACCCGCTTTGAAGTGATATGATAGCAAAAAGCGATAGCATCACAGGGTCATTTTTTGGAAGTCCCTGACTGTTTCAGTCATATTCATATCCTATTTCTTATGAGGATTATCTTATGAAACAAAGGTGTATACACAAAATCCCAAACCGAATCCCAAACAGATTAGTCCGTTTTGGATTTGCGGCTGGGTTGCTCTTCTCTACCGCAACAGCCACCGCGGCCGGACAAATAGCAATGGTTTCTAACGATACCACGATTGAGCCGGGAGAAGAATTTTCGGCCACAGTGATGCTTAATGGGGAGGGTCAATATGATGTTTATTTTGGTGTGACGGGGGGTGTGCTTGGTGAAACTATCCATGCCCTTGATGCTAATGGTGCTTTGATACCTTGGAAACCAGAAGCCGGGCCGCCCGCAAAACTCCGTGATAATGTCGATTTAGCGAGTTTGTCCGTTGAACAGAAAAACATTGCGGTGTTTTCCGGAATTCGTCTGGATGGTTTAACGGGTTCTTACACATTGTATGCGGCTTTAAGTACACCCGGGCAATTGGATTTCCCAGTGATAGATGTACTTAAAGTTGAGGTAAAAAGTAGTGTCAGCACCCATTTTAGCTTAAGTGGACGTATCCAGGTGACGAGCAATACTGCTAAAGATAACGATGTGAATGATGTTAATGCGCCAGAACTGTCTAATAATACTGACTACATTGCACAACGCATTCCCAACCCAGTTATTTTAGGCGGTTATGTCAATAAACCCGGCACTGGGCCTAGCGGCCGTTTTGAACAGCTCGGAGACACAGACGATTATTTTGATGTCGATTTGCGTCAGGGACAAACCATCCTCCTTTTTATTACCAATCCAAATCTCGTTGACAATGATTTAGACTTGGGATTGTTTCGGCTTAATAATGAGGGTATCGCAAGTCTTATAGATGCTTCGACAGGGGACAGAGAGACGGAAATGCTGACCGTGCCTGATGATGGACGTTATTTTGTATTGGTACAAGCGCATTCGGGGGCCTCCAATTATGTGCTGAGCATAGGTCAAAACACCACAACGACTGCGCTTGGTACGCGCTTAACGGATGATTTTGTGCCCGGTGAAGCGGTTGTGCGGTTTAAACCAGAAAGTGTGCAGCAAGCACGAAGTGCCATCACACGCAACACACAAACCCAAAATGATGGCACCCGGCGATCCACGTTGCTGACTCTCGATTCAACCCGGTCACGTACTTCATCCACTGGTGGTTTGAGTGACATGAAATTTGACTCGCCAGAACTGCGTCACAACTATGAAACCTTGATGGCGATCAAAAAGTTACGCAAGGATCCTAGCGTGAGTGAAGCTGGCCCCAATTACTATATGCGGGCGTTGCGTGTACCTAACGATGAGTTATACCATTATCAATGGAATTTGACGCAGATAAATCTGCCGCAAGCTTGGGACATGACGACCGGCGATCCGTCGGTGATTGTTGCGGTGGCTGACACCGGCGTGTTGCTTGAGCATCCCGATTTACGGGATAATTTGGTACCAGGTTATGATTTTATTGATAATTCTGGTTTTTCTTTGGATGGTGATGGTTATGATTCCAATCCCAATGATCCGGGTGATCAATTGCCAGGTGGTAGTTCCTTTCATGGTACGCACGTTGCAGGGACAGTCGCTGCGATTACCAACAATGACGAAGGGGTAGCGGGGGTTGCTTGGCTAACCAAAATCATGCCTTTGCGCGTCCTTGGCAAAGGCGGGGCTGGCTCTAATTATAGTATTGAGCAGGCCCTACGCTATGCGGCCGGTTTACCCAATGATTCTGGCACTGTGCCGGCGCAACGGGCCGATATTGTTAATCTAAGTTTAGGCGGCCCTGCGGTTTACCCTGGCTTTCAACAATTGATAACTGACATACGCAATGCCGGTGTTATTATCGTTGCAGCGGCCGGTAATGAGGACACGAACCTTCCAAGTTATCCCGCAGCTTTGGATGGTGTTGTTTCAGTCAGTGCGGTCGATATCAACAGCGAACGGGCCTCTTATTCAAATTATGGTCCTACCATTGACGTAGCCGCCCCGGGTGGGGATGGTACACCAGATGTCAACGGTGATGGTATGCCCGATAGCATTCTTAGCACGATAGGTAATGATGTCGGCTTTGGAAGTGGCATCGCATTGACATTTGACGGTTCCATAGGGACTTCGATGGCTACCCCCCATATTGCCGGGGTCATTTCGTTAATGAAAGCTGTCAATCCTGACTTAACCCCACAAGCATTTGATGATCTGTTAAAAAGCGGCCAAATTACCAACGATTTAGGCTCCACAGGGCGCGATGATTATTTTGGCTATGGACTCATTGATGCCCAAAAAGCGGTATCAGCGGCAATGGAATTGGGCGGTGTTGCCGTTCCTGAACAGCAACCGCAACTGGTGGTGAATCCTGCCTCGCTGAATTTTGGTTTAAGCCGTACCAGCACCACGCTGACATTCAGTAATGGGGGCGACGGTGATTTGCAAATTGTCAACATCAGTGATGATGCCGGCGGATTTTTATCATGGGAAGGTAACGGTTTGGGCAATTACACTGTCAGGGTGGATCGTAGTGGGCTGAATATAGGTACATTTACCGCAACTATTACCATCACGAGCAATGTGAATACTGTCAAAATCCCGGTGATTTTACAAGTGGGCGATCCCAACGCGACTGGCGATGCTGGGCTCCATTACATTGTGTTGGTTGAGCCCAATACCTTGGAAACGATAGATCAAACGCAAGCCACAGTGACAAATGGCGTTTATGAGTTCAGTTTTCACAATGTGCCAAAGGGGGAATATATCATTGCCGCGGGGAATGATTTTGATAATGACGGTTTTATTTGCGATGTTGGCGAAGCGTGCGGTGCATACTCGACGGTAGATCGCCCCACGCCCATTAATGTCACTGACAATCGGAGTGATATTAATTTTAGCACTGGCTTTAATGTGAATTTTGTGACGACTAAAGCGGTAGAGGGTGTAGAAACTACACGCCCATTTCGAGGATTTGCTCGCCTTGACAAAAAGCATAAGTGAGTGCTGGCGCGTTCCTGTTTTTGTGGAAGTACAACTGATTGACGGATTTGACGGATTGATTTTTGAACGCGGTGAGAAATCCGATTTTTCCCCAAAATCGGATTGATTTCTTTAATCTATCACGGTGAGATTACCGATTTTTCCCCTCCCCAGGTGAAACAAAGGGCTATTCACATTTTCAGGCTAAAGTTTCGCGGAGCGAAACTTTAGCCTGAAAACCCCTTCGGGGTTTCCCAAAGTTATTTAGAATTTTTCTGGCATGTTACATTTGAAGTTACCTAAATCCGTAAAATAAGGAAAGAAGTTGTAATAAACAGATATTTTAGCGCAAAGGGCTTACGCTGCGGATTGCCCCTACATGGCATTGCGTAGGGGCAATCCCCCGCGCAAGCCCCATTTCAAAATACACGAAAATTTATGCTTCAGTACTT
>QNER01000157.1 GCA_003646175.1 Candidatus Parabeggiatoa sp. nov. 1 | reverse complement strand
TGGAAATCAATAGACTTGTCCCTATCGACACAATAGTCATTGATATTTCGTCGAGTGAGGTATTGTATTTTCAATCAGTTACGTTATTTAGGGACAAGTATCATAAAAATTATCATCATTTAAACTGATAATTTTACAGTCTACAAATTAATAGACTTTATACCGATTAAACTTTAATTTATTGTTATTTTGGCAGAGAAGGAACTGAAATAGAGTCAAGCCTTTTTGGAATACACTTTAGGTTTTGGCGAAACTGATTAGTACCTTCTATGCTCGGTACCACTATAGTTGGTTTTATTGAAATGGAAATATCAGTAATTTCAAGTAAGTCAATGAGTTAGATTAAATCGGTCTGATGTCTAATCTATAAAAATTCAATCAGTATTTTACTAAAATTGCACCCCAAGTAAATCCTCCGCCTACAGCTTCCAGTAACAGTAGATTTCCCGGCTTTATGCGTCCATCACGCACCGCTACATCTAAAGCGAGTGGAACAGAAGCCGCTGAAGTGTTGCCGTGTTCTGATACGGTAACCACAACCTTTTCCATTGGCAAATTTAACTTTTTGGCAGTCGCTGTAATAATACGAATGTTAGCTTGATGGGGAATCAACCAATCAATTGATTTGATATCAAGTTGATTCGCAGCCAACGTTTCATCAACGCTCTCTTTTAAGATATTAACAGCAAATTTAAAGACTTCATTACCTTGCATTTTGGTAAAACCATCGCCATTGAGGCGACCTTGTGCGACTGTCCCCGGCACAGTTAGCACATCTTTATAAGCACCATCAGCATGCAAGTGGGTAGACAAAATACCAGGTGATACACTGGTTTCAAGTACGACAGCCCCTCCCCCATCACCAAACAAGACACAAGTACTGCGATCATTCCAATTGACAAGGCGTGAGTAAGTATCGGCACCAACAACCAATGCACGTTGCGCTGTCCCCGTTTTGATGAATTTGTCGGCAATGCTCAATGCATAAAGAAAACCACTGCACACTGCCTGTACATCAAAAGCCATGGCGCCATGGTTGCCTAAACGGGCTTGGAGTAAACAAGCGGTGCTGGGGAAAATGCGATCCGGGGTTGTGGTGCCTAAAATGATTAAATCCAGTTCAGAGGCATCAACCCTAGCAGCCTCCAATGCGCGGCGAGCTGCTTGTTCTGCTAAATCACAAGTATCTTGATCATTATTTGCCAAATAGCGGGTGCGTATGCCGGTACGTTCAACAATCCATTTATCGCTGGTATCTACCCAAGTTTCGAGTTCCGTATTGGTCAATCTTCTTTCGGGCAAATATCCACCGGTTCCAATAATACGAGAATAGTTCACTAGGTGTGCTTTCAGTTAGAAGGATTCAGTTCGTAGCGATAGTTTGCTCCGCAAAAACTATCGCTACGAAATCCGTTTAAAGTGAACTGGGAACAGGAGTGTGACTTTTATTTGATGTGAGCGTAAAAAAGTAAGCTTATGTATATAAAGAATAAGGAAAAATCTGACTCTCGTTTTTTGCTATGAGTTCCAACTTGAAATAAATATCAATAAATGGTGTTTATTAGGTGGTTTTGGCATCGTGTTTTTTTGCGTGAGTTATGAATAAAAACAATCGCTTAACTCATTATAACGTACTCATTTAACCGGTTTTTCAAGATAATAAATCCTTTTTAATTGAAAACAGTTACATCAAATGGATGTCACACTCTGAACAGTTATCATTTAAATTTACTTTCGCTTAACAAAGTTGCAAATAGGTGAATAATTTGCGAAGGTACGTTTTTTGGTACGGAAATAGAGGGCTTGATGGATAGCATAAGTAAACGACAATATATCTCAAAGCGGTGCACCTACGCAAACTCGCACCATTATACCCCCTAAATCAAACAGATAACGTACAAATTCCCTGCATATTGGGCAAAGCGCGCACAGTCAAGATAGCCGGCGCCGTTTGATACAGGGCAAGGTTTGGCGCACATAACGGGCGTAAGCGACTAAAGCCCCGATATTTTCGGCACTGATACAAGCTTCAGCGGCAAACCGTGTTTGACAAAATTAATGGCGACACGCATGGATAAAACCTCTTTATTACATAAAACCTGCGAGGGGAGTTCATCCATTTCCACTCGTTGCCCAGCATGTTCATTCCAAACAGCGGTAATCAGTTAGCAGATTCATGATCTAGCTGAGGTTTCAGTACAGCCCCGTGCCAAAAATCAGATGCAGATCATGTTATTCAGATCAGATAATATCTGTCGTGCCGCAGGGACGACAACTAAGAAACCATGATCGCCACTCATCGCATCTAACACAATGCAGTAGTGGCAAGTGTTATTCTTCCTTGGTTGTGATGACTTTACGACCTTTATAATAACCCGATGGACTAATATGGTGACGGAGATGTTCCTCGCCAAGGGTTGGCTCAATAGATAAGGTAGGCGCAGTTAAAGCATCATGGGAACGGCGCATACCCCGTTTGGAGCGAGTTTTACGATTTTGTTGTACAGCCATTGTAAGTTTCAGTTATCAGTTATCAGTTCGACGCATACGTTTACGCGATGCTGTCAACTTTTGCGTCGAAATCAGTTATCAAATCAAAAATAATCGAGTTTGTACAGATATTAATGTAACCCACTCATTTAATTGAAATTAGCATTCACACAAATGCCATAACAGGCACTATCTCTAAAATAGGTATAATATCTAATACCTTTACCAATGTATCAAAGGCGAATGGCGAGTAGTTCGTTATTATAACTCAAGTTGCTACCTATACGTCATTGATTGATTTTATTATTCGAGGTTTTCTACCTCTTCAAAACCTAACCAATGTAACTATTTTATTTATAATAAATCGTCGTTTTATAGGTGGCAACTTGTTATTGCCATTTTGGTAAAAACTAAATAAGGAAGAAAATTTAATAGCCTGCGGTAAAACCAATCCCCGCTCAAAAAACGCAGATGGTATCTTCGTTAAAATTTTTTGGGAAACACCCAATGTGTCATTAATTAGACATTATACCGATTTCATCTTAAGTGCTTGATTTTATTAAACTTGCGTCAATGCTCATTTCAAGTAAATCAATGGGTTACGTTTAATCGGTATAAACTCGATCCTCTGGCAAAACCCCATGTTTCCTTAAGGCTATTCACATTCAACCCCTTTGGGGTTGAGATTTTTAAAAGTTCCCGGTTTTCTTAAGGCTATTTACTTAAGAAAACCTGGTTTCACCCCTACGGGGTTGAATTTGAATAGCCTTAAGGAAACCTGGGGAACGTTTTTCTTTTGCCTGAAAAAGAGTTTTGATCGATGCTCAACTCTATTAAATAATAAAATTAAGAGGCTATCAAGGCAAACGTTTTTTGTACACAAACACTTTTGCCTCGAAACCACTTGAGCAAACTCAATTTGAAGGCTTCAAGTTTTTTATGCAAAAAAAATAGGAGCGATTTCTAGAATGTGCAAGCGGGTGTATCGCATTGGATTTGTCTTAATTTTGCTGCTCGCTTGCCCACCAATCATTATCTCTATCAGTTTGTAAGTCCTTAGGATTCATTTTACCAAAAATCTTTTGGAATAGTTCTCAATTGATTGAAACAATGGTTTTTTTTGTGAATAGCCAAAAATTATGAGTGATTTTGGGCAGTTTATTGAGATTATAAGCATGAATTTGAATATATAACTGGCATTATGGATTAGTTATCATATTTTCAATTGTCATTGTCATTTTTAATTATTTTTTAATTTTGATAAGACATAAAAGGGATTATTTTGAAAGGTTAAGTCTTCAGCCAAAGTTTCCTGCAATTGATACTCATTGGACGGACATATACTGTGTATCGCGACAATAGGTAAGGCTAAAATCAACTCGTCTTCAATCAAAGTGATTAATGAGTTTGGTGTGTTTATCAAAGTGTTCGCCTCATAGCCTGCTGGCAGTTCTTCGTTTTCAGTGGGTTCGTGTGTCAGAATAACTAACGCTACCCTTTTATCAACAGGCCATAACATCGGTTGTAAACAACGTTGACAAAGCATCGGAAGTTGCGCATGCACACTGCCCGAAATGGTTGGGCGTTGTTTATCATCCATTGCAAATGACCAGTCAATATGCGCGTCCCCTTGAACGTCACACAAACTGTCATGCAATCGTTCCATCTGCGCGAGCGCAACATGTCCTTTCAAATTATCGCGGGCAAGAGCAAGACGCTTAGGAAAAATCCACGTTGGGAGACTTTTTAACATAATTTTTTAATCATATAATGGCGACTTGACTATTGTCAACAAACCTAATAATTTATCAAAAAACACGATTAAACTGTGTACGCAAAGGAATTGTAGTGAAAACGGGGCTGTAGAAACGGCCCGATTCTACTTATCAGGATAAAAATTGCCATGACTGTATTGCATGTCCCACCATCTCTTACCTTACCCCTAGTACTGGCCTCAACTTCACCTTTTAGAAAAAGTGTGTTAAGCCGATTACATGTGCCGTTTGAAACTTATGCCCCACAGATTGATGAAACGCCCGAACCCAATGAATCCCCAGCCACCCTAGTCATCCGTTTGGCTGAACTCAAAGCCCGCTCGGCCCGGTCAACTTATCCGCAAGCCTTAATCATTGGTTCCGATCAAGTGGCTGTGGTCAGTGAAACAATATTAGGTAAACCAGGCACCCATGAACAGGCCGTCAAACAATTGACTTTTGTCAGTGGCAAATCCGTCGAATTTCTAACGGGTTTATGCCTGCTCAATACGGATACTAACCAAGCTCAAACGGATATTGTACGCTTTAGCGTTAAATTTCGTAAACTATCCGATTCGCAAATAGAAAATTACTTGGCTGTGGACAAACCTTATAATTGTTCTGGTAGTTTTAAATCAGAAGGCTTGGGGATTGCGCTGCTTTCTAAAATGGTCGGCAGTGATCCCACAGCTCTCATAGGCTTACCTTTGATTCGCCTAGTACGTATGCTTGAAATGGAAGGTGTATCGCTCCCTTAGTTTAAGCTCACGTTTTGGGGTCATTTCGCCTTAAGTTTTCGGGCAATAACAGAAATATTATTATCCGCAAGCAACGCCTGTGTTTGATTGAGTCTGTCTAAATCGGTAAATGGACCTACCAACACTCGATGCCAGAGTTCCGTTTCATTGAGTGTCGTTTTCTCAACACGAGCGGGTACGCCAAAATGGCTCAAGTGGGCTTTCAATCCAAGGGCCGCTTGCTCATTTTGAAATGAACCGACTTGTAATAAATATTGACCAGGAACCGTTATCGGGAAATCATGATTTGGCATATCCACGTAAGTCACAAGTGGTCTACTAGGTGGTGTCTTATCAAACTCAAACCCCGAATTGCCAAAATCGATAGTTAAAGGCGTTGTTGTTTGGTTTTCAGCTGAGACAGCGGGAGCCTTTGTTTTATCGTATGATAGTTGCGGGGCAATTTCTCGCAAATAAAAAAGAAATGAGATAAATACACCTATCAAAATACCCGCCAATAGCCACGCCCACCCCGGCGGACAGGTCGGAGAAACGTAGTCAGAACGCCGCACACGTCGATTTCGGATCGCCATGATTACATCACCTCCGGTGCTGAAATACCAATGATTGTCAAACCATTACGCAATATTTGTTGTACCGTAGCGATTAAACTTAAACGTGCATTACGCAATTGTTCATCATCAACTAAAATTATGTGGCGATCATCATCATAAAAAGTATGGAAATCTTGGGCCAAATTACGTAAATAATAAATAAGTTGGTGTGGTTCATAAGCGTGTGCCGCACTTTCTATCACTTCCGGGTAGCGCGACAGCGTAAACAACAAAGCTTGTTCACGATCCGTTTCAAGTCGTTTTAGCGTTGCTTGGTTGTGATACCAAGTTTGATTTTTTTCGCGCAATCGCCGAAAAACACTGCTAATCCGTGCGTGTGCATATTGTACATAATACACCGGATTATCTTTGGTTTGGGATTTCGCTAATTCTAAATCAAAATTCAGATGTTGTTCACTTTTACGTTGGATATAAAAAAAGCGAGCGGCATCACGTCCCACTTCTTCACGCAATTCCCGCAATGTCACAAATTCGCCACTACGAGTAGACATTGGTAGCCGCTCTTTGCCACGGAAAAGACTCGCAAATTGCACTAACAATATGGTCAAACGATTAGCATCTGCGCCCAATGCCGTTATCGCCGCTTTCACACGCGGCACATAACCATGATGATCTGCGCCCCAAATATTAATGATATGGTCAAACCCACGCTCTAATTTATTCAAATGATAAGCAATATCTGACGCAAAATAGGTGAATTGTCCATTTTCACGCACCACCACCCGATCTTTTTCATCACCAAACGCGCTGGAACGAAACCATAATGCACCATTTTGTTCGTAGGTATGTCCACCCGCTTTCAATTGCTCTATCGCCTTAGCCACCGTGTTATTGGTGCTGAGGCGAGACTCAGAAAACCATTCATCATACACTACGCCAAATTGTTCCAAATCGCCGCGTATATCTTCAAGAATTATCTCTAAGCCTTTTTCAAAAAAAAGCCGATAGGCGGTGAAGCCAAGTAACTGTTGGCTACGTTCAATCAGGGCATCCATGAGTTTTTCTAGATCGTCAGCTTTCACAATCTCCGGTGAAATATTCTCAAAGACGACCGGGGCACTATGCCGAAAAGCATCACCCTGCTCACGGTGCAAATTGGCTGCAATATCCCAAACATAGTCGCCTTGATAGCCATTTAACGGAAATGCTAAGGTTTCACCACACAGTTCTAGGTAACGTAGCCATACACTGGTGGCCAAAATATCCATTTGCCGCCCAGCATCGTTGATATAGTATTCTTTATGGACTTTAAAGCCTGCTACTATTAATAGATTTGCTAAAGCTGCGCCATAAGCTGCCCCTCGCCCATGCCCAACATGCAACGGGCCGGTTGGATTAGCCGACACAAATTCAATCATCACGGTTTGCCCGGCACCAAGCTGGCTATGTCCATAAGCCTGTTGGGCGGTCAAAATATCATTAATAACAGTATAATAAGCGGTTTGTGTCAAAAATACATTGATAAAACCTGGACCCGCAATCTCAACCTTAGCTATAAATTCATCATTTGTTGGCAACTGTTCAATAATACGCTCTGCTAAATCACGCGGACGTATGTGCGCGGCTTTTGCCAATACCATAGCGGCATTACAAGCAAAATCACCATGCCGTGTGTCACGAGTCCGTTCAAGACGGATGTCGACAGTGATGTTTTCAGGAAAAACGCGTTGGGCTTGTAATTGGGCAAGCGCGCGTGTAAATAGTGTGTGTAAGTGCTGTTTCAAAGATTAAACTCAATTCTCGTTTAAAAAATTGCGTAGTGTACCTAAGTTGAACAAAAAGTAAAGCATTTGTCAGTTCCAGGCTAAAGTTTTTTGTGCCCAAACAACGTTAGCGTCGAACTGAGTGAACTAATATTAATGGTTCATTATTAATGCTTAATTAATAAGAATAAAGCGGCCCCAAAACACGTTTATTCGCAAATAGCATATAATAACAAATAAGGAAAGGAAAGCTGCGCTGCATTTTTATTCGCGAATATAAAATAAAAGGATAAATTGCTAATCTCGCAGATTAGCAGTGAGATTAGCAAGCGGATAATCGCATGGATAGCCAATCTTAGCAGATTAGCAACTTTAGCAAAGCCTCGTTTTAGACTAACGCACAGCATGTCCGTTATTAAAAGAATTTTAATAAGGGTAACTCCAAAAAATTAACCTACCAGAAAAATTACCAGAAAAATTATAAATCACTTTTATCAACCCCGAAGGGGTTTTCAGGCCTGAAAATGTGAATAGCCCCAGGTGCACAACCTGGGGAAAAAATCGAACATTGGTATATTATTATTTGGGAGTTACCTAAGGTGGTTAGGGTGATGAGCGTACAACGCATTGAAGGATTTGCACAGATTGTTTTACGTCAAAACCAGAATCCACCCGCGTAAATCCTTGATGCTTATGCTGTCGCACTATTCTTATCAATAGTTCAGACATTTATTATAATCTATCGTTATATATAATACCTTCGCCAATTGGAAAAAGTTTGAACAGGATTAAACTTAAGATAATCTAAAATAATTATTAATGGTTAATTATTAATGCTTAAAAGTCAAAAAGTTCAAAATAGGGGTTTCTGTTCAATCACTCATTGGTCATTTTATAACTCATTTATTTCTTTGATTTTATTCCGTTGAATTGTTCCCATGCCTTGGTACATTTTTTCAATTATTTGTCTATTACTTACCGCCTGTGGCCAACCACAGACTCCCCCGGCCAAACACACGGCCCGAAACCCCACTGCCCATTTAGTCAAAACGGCAATCGTGAGTCCACAGCCCTTAACCACGACCACAGTCTACACAGGCACTTTACGGGCTAGGCGCATTGTACGAATTTTCACGCAAGAAAAAGGGCGCATTACCTATTTGCCCTATTACGAAGGCGATGTCATAAAAGTTAACGCACGGCTAGTGCAATTGGATGATGTTTTATTAAAAGCAGAATTAAATAAGGCCATAGCTACCCACAAGTACGCCCGTCTCAATGTGCGACGTTTGCAAAAATTGGCCAACAAAAAAATGATACCTGCCGATGATTTGTCACGCGCCCAAACAGAACAAGCGATTGCCCGTGCTTCAGAAAAAATTTTGCGGACTCGTTTAAGCTACACCAAAATCACAGCGCCGTTGACCGGTATTGTCACAGCTCGTTTAGCCGAGCCGGGCGATGTCATTTCTGAAAACACCCACGTTTTAACGGTGATAGTGCCCACCTCGTTAGTGATAGACGTCGATGTGTCTTCATTACTGTTGTCACAACTGAAATTGAAAGAGACTGTTTTGGTGCGAATTGACGCATTGGGCACAAAAACCTTTAAAGGCTATGTTTCACGCATTCATCCCACCATTGCGCCGCGCACTCGCTTGGGCCGAATAGAAGTCGCTCTGCGTCCGTTGCCTCAGGGTGTTCGGGTAGGACAATTTTGCCGCGTGATAATAAAAAGCCACATTTCACCACGCTTGACTTTACCTTATACCGCTTTACGTCGTGATCGGGCCGGAGAATATGTATTTATAGTGGATGCTGACAATAAGGTGCAACGACAAAGTGTCCGCAGTGGGCGACGTTTAGCGGATAGGGTGGAAATAGTGGAAGGCTTGAAAAAAGAACAAGTGGTTGTTATAAAAGGTTTTTTAGGATTACAGGCCGGCAAGACTGTGTTGCTAAAGGAATGATGAATGATGAATGATGAATGATGAATGATGAATGATGATATCTTTATGCATTGTGCAAGCTTGTTTATCGGATAAAAATTAATATCATTAATTCAATCATTCATTAAATAACCGGTTCAAAAGGCATTATTTGGTGATGGTATTGTTAAATATCATTCAAAAACACCCAGTCACATTCAATCACAAAAAATTGTGATTTTATCGCTTCACTTTATTAAATGTTAATAAAGGTTATAAAGCGTTTTATGCTTTTTTTGCACAAAATTGCTCTTCGCTATTCACTACTGTCGAATACATTGATAATCATATATTTAAAGTAACTCCCAAATAATGAAGTACCAGCACTATAAAATTCTATGGACAGAGTACTTGGAAAACTTTCCCTAATGCTGTACATTGACTGTTTTTGGCGTTATTTAACCCAGCGTGTTACCCATAAGTATTTAGTTTGATTATTCAATATTGGTGATACCCACTCAAAACCGAAACCGTATAATGGGTTATTTACAATGATTCGTCGGGTTATAGGTGGCCACTTATGGTTATTTATGGTAGTGGGTGACATCATTAAACGTTTTGACAACTTTTACTTTTTACTCTTTACCAATGCCATTTTAGATCAAAGGGACTCATTAATAAAATCGCCTTGTCTAAAAATCGGTTGGCTTTTTTTAAGTCAACATTCTGATAACGGAATCTTTCTAACTATGTCTGCTTTAATTTGTGGGTCATTTGCTTTTGATACCATTATGGTATTTAATGATAAATTTAAACACCATATACTGCCTGAAAAGATGCATATTATCAATGTATCGTTTCTGGTACCGGATATGCGCCGCGAATTTGGCGGGTGTGCGGGCAATATTGCTTATAACCTTAAGCTATTGGGCGGTGAACCGCTGCCTATGGGAACCGTGGGCACTGATTTCGCGCTTTATGCCGAATGGATGGATAACTGCAACATCCCGCGCACACATGTGACCAATATTGATCACACTTACACAGCCCAAGCATTCATTACCACTGATATGGATGACAATCAAATTACCGCTTTTCATCCGGGTGCGATGAATTTTGCACATTTTAATAAAGTTTCTCAGGCTGAAGGCGCAACTATTGGCATAGTTTCTCCTGATGGGCGTGAGGGTATGATTCAACATGCCAGACAATTTACCTCAGCCGGTATTCCTTTTATATTTGATCCGGGGCAAGGTATGCCGATGTTTGATGGCAACGACATATTGCAATTCATTGAGCAGGCTACATGGGTTATTGCTAATGATTATGAATGGCAATTGATCCATGAACGCACCGGCTTGTCTGAGCAACAAGTGGCAGCGCGGGTGCAAGCATTAATCGTCACCAAAGGGGCAGACGGTGCAGTGATTTACACGCCTGACACCGTTTATAACATACCCAGTGCCGAAGCTAAAGTCATCAATGACCCCACTGGCTGTGGGGATGCCTTTCGTGGTGGACTACTGTATGGTTTGATGAAAGATATTGATTGGGAAACCACCGGACGGATTGCCTCACTGATGGGGGCCATTAAAGTTGAACATCACGGCACTCAAAATCATTCCGTGACGATAGATGACTTTAAACAACGTTTTAAATCTAACTTTGGTTATACATTGTTGATATAGGGGAACGCTCTAAGGGGAAAGGAGTTACTGAGGTTCTGTTGGGGGGGCACAAACCTAGGATGAAATTCATCAAATCAAGAAGAATGGGTGAGTTACATACCAGAAAGGGGAAAGAAAACCGGAACCCCCCCCTAGCACCTTGTCAATTTTGTTTTGTAGGGTGCGTCCTACGCACCAGTTCTGCCCAATGGTGCGTAGGACGCACCCTAC
Organism: Candidatus Parabeggiatoa sp. nov. 1; assembly: GCA_003646175.1. Taxonomy (GTDB): domain Bacteria; phylum Pseudomonadota; class Gammaproteobacteria; order Beggiatoales; family Beggiatoaceae; genus Parabeggiatoa. The sequence continues at coordinate 138 of QNER01000157.1, read as the reverse complement.
CCGACAATAGAAAAATGACAAGGTACTAGTACAGCAATCACTAAGTTCGCATAAGACTTTTTTAGATTGCTTTGCCCCTGAAAGGGGCTGACATACCAGCCTAGGGCAACGCCCTAGGATTTATGGGTTTAGAATTTC
>QNER01000156.1 GCA_003646175.1 Candidatus Parabeggiatoa sp. nov. 1 | reverse complement strand
GAATGATATCCTAGGGCGTTGCCCTAGGCTAGTATGTCAGCCCCTTTCAGGGGCAAAGCAGCGTCAGGCTTATTTCCGGACAACTCTAATGTTATACGAACTTAGTGTTTGCTGTACTAGTATATTATGCGCTTGTTTGAACACCCCTGCATTGGTTTAGAGGGACTACCTATGTGTCTGTTTTAGCAATGGAGATAATGCCAATGCATGTGACAAGTGGTTTACATTTTCGAACTAAAATCACCAGAAATGAGTTTATATTTTCACTCATTGGTTTTATTTGGCTGGTTTGTCTACCTCAAGCATCCTTTTCGGCTGCGCCATCGCCTGAAAATGGTGAAAAGGTTTATCAGGCCTATTGTATAGGTTGTCATCAGATTGGAAACCGACTGCCGTCTGGCCCCGATCTAAAAGGAATCAATTCTCGGCGAGACTCAAGTTGGTTGGTACGTTGGATAGTTGAGCCAGATAAAATGTTGGCTGAAGGCGATCCTATCGCAACGCAACTTAAACAGGAATATAATAATATTCCGATGCCCAATTTTGGTCTTTCTGAAGCACAAGCCAAAGACATTCTGGCCTATATCGCGGCTAAAAGTAGCGGTGAAATGCCGGCCAAACCGGTAACGAAACCTCAAGCATCCATTTTGCCGACTCAAACCTCGGAAAATGGTAAAGAGATTTATCAGAAGATCTGTTCCGCTTGCCATACGATTGGAGGCGGAAAAAAGGTTGGACCTGACTTAAAAGGAGTCACATCTAGGCGAGAACCAAGTTGGTTGGTGCGTTGGATCCAAGAGCCCGATAAGATGTTGGCTGAAGGCGACCCTCACGCAACGCAACTGAAGCAGGAACATGGTAATTTTCCTATGCCAAATTATGGTCTGTCTGAAGAGCAAGCCAAAGGTCTTATTGCCTTTATAGCGGCCGAAAGTGGGGGTGAACTGCCACCTTCAGTTACAACCCAAGGAGAAACCAAACCAGAAGAACAAACCGCGTCTGTGGCCGAACCTGCAGCACCCGCTGGCGATTTTGCGATTGGTAAAGCTTTATTTGAGGGACAAAAACCCTTTGAAAAGGGTGGGCCTGCTTGTATTTCCTGTCACACAACTTCCGATGTAGGTGGTTTAGGCGGTGGCACCTTAGGCCCAGATTTGACAAAGGTTAACTCACGGTTTGGCGGAATAACACCGGCCTTGGTCAATGTGTCATTTCCCACAATGAGAGGGGTTTTCTCTAAAAAGAAACTCCTTGGTGACGAGGCGACCCATTTAACTGCTTATTTTGCTGAAACGAATAGCAAAGATGAAAAACCGTCACAGAACTTTACAATCAGTTTGATAAGCATTATAGGATTTATTCTCCTCTACATCCTCACACACCTCATCTGGAGAAAACGATTAACTGGGGTTCGTATACCTTTGGTTGGGAGATAACAAAAAATGAGTTGGATTCAAGATATTATAAATCCCGAAACCCGTGCATGGGAACCGTTTTATCGTACTCGTTGGCAGTATGACAAAATTGTCCGCAGTACGCATGGTGTAAACTGCACGGGCGGTTGCTCTTGGCGCGTTTACGTGAAGTGCGGGGTAATCACTTGGGAAATGCAGCAGGTGGATTATCCCAAACTGGAAAAGAGCTTGCCCCCTTATGAACCTCGCGGTTGTCAACGGGGGATATCCGCGTCTTGGTATGTCTATAGCCCGATTCGGGTACGCTATCCTTATGTTCGCGGTGTGTTGGTTGAGTTGTGGCGTGAAGCCCGTCAAAAACATGCTGATCCGGTTGATGCTTGGGAATCCATCGTGAGTAATCCTAATAGCCGCAAAACGTATCAACAAGCGCGCGGCAAGGGTGGTTTTCGGCGTTCTGACTGGCGTGAAGTGTTGGAAATCATTACTGCGGCCAATGTTTACACCGTTAAGAAGTATGGCCCTGATCGTATTGTCGGTTTCTCTCCTATCCCGGCGATGTCGCAATTGAGTTTTGCAGCCGGCTCACGCTTTTTGGGACTGATGGGCGGGACTCTGCTTAGCTTTTATGACTGGTACAGTGATTTGCCGCCGGCTGAACCTGAAGTGTGGGGGGAGCAAACGGATGCCCATGAGAGTGCGGATTGGTACAATTCCAAGTTCATCGTCTCAATGGGATCCAATTTGAATATGACTCGGACTCCCGATGTGCATTTCATCTCGGAGGCCCGTCATAATGGCTCAAAATTTGTGGTTTTTTCCCCGGATTTTAGTCAAGTTGCCAAATATTCCGATTGGTGGGTACCCGTCCATGCCGGACAAGATGGGGCATTTTGGGTAGCTGTCAATCATGTCATTTTGACAGAATATTATGTTAAGAAAGAAACGCCCTCTTTCGATGCCTATATGAAACAATTCACCGATTCACCTTTCTTGGTGGTGTTGAATAAAGGGGAAGCGGGGTACGATGCGGGCCGATTGTTACGGGCGAACACCATTGAAACTTACCAAGATGAGGAAAATGGTGAGTGGAAGTTCTTGATGTTTGATGAAACCTCTGGGGCACCCAAGATGCCGAAAGGCACGATGGGACACCGTTGGCAAGAAAAACCCGGACAATGGAATTTGGAGTTAAAAGATGGCTTAGATGACTCGCCAATTGATCCGTTGCTATCCTTTATTGGCAACCGTGATGAAGTCTTTCAGGTGAATTTTGAAGACTTTTCAAATGACAATACCACAATCAAGCGTGGTATTCCGGTGAAATATGTCGAAACGAGTGAAGGTAAAGTGGCTGTCACCACCATCTTTGACTTGATGATGGGCCATTTTGGGGTTGAACGTGGTTTAGGCGGAGACTATCCCACCAGCTATGATGACGCTGAACAGACGTTTACGCCGGCTTGGCAAGAAAAGTTTACCGGCATTGACAAGGCAACGGTCATCAACTTTGCTAACCAATTTGCGACGACTGCCGAAAAAACCGGGGGCAAATGCACCGTCATCATCGGGGCCGGTATTAATCACTGGTATCACAATAACCTGATGTATCGCGGTCCCATCACGGCTTTGATGTTATGTGGCTGTGTCGGTAAAAATGGGGGTGGCTTGGCTCACTACGTAGGCCAAGAAAAATTAGCGCCGATTTCTATTTGGAAAACCGTGGCGATGGCGGCGGATTGGGGAAGTGCTGCCCGTTTACAAAATGCCCCAACTTGGCATTACATGCACTGTGACCAATGGCGTTATGAAGGGCCTTTCGCCAAGTATTCCGGTGTGAAGGGAGATAATGACTGGACCGGGGGCCATGCCGCTGATAACAATGCGCGGGCAGTACGCATGGGTTGGTTACCCTTCTATCCCCAATTTGAGCGTAGCAGTTTAGAGATTGTCAAGGATGCCGAACAAGCGGGCGCGAAAAACGACCAAGAAATTGTCCAATACGTGGTTGACCAACTGAAAGACCGGAAATTACGTTTTGCGGCTGAAGATCCCGATCATCCTAATAACTGGCCCCGGCTGTGGTTCATTTGGCGGGGTAACGCCATCATGGCCAGTGGTAAAGGCCACGAATACTTCTTACATCACTACTTGGGCACGCACTCCAATAAGATTGCTGATGAAGAAGTCAGCAAAGAGATGTTGCAGGAAGTCGTGTGGCGAGAGGATGCCCCGGTGGGTAAAATGGATTTGGTGGTTGATATCAACTTCCGCATGGATACGTCGGCACTTTATTCCGATATCGTGCTGCCCACAGCTCACTGGTATGAAAAGAATGACATCAATACCACTGATATGCACTCTTTCATTCACCCACTCTCGGAAGCGGTGGCACCAAACTGGGAAGCGCGAACGGACTGGAATATTTATAAGTCGATTGCCAAAGGGGTAAGCCAACTGGCCGAAAAACATCTGCCCGAACCGGTTAAAGATTTTGTTTGCATCCCCTTAGAGCATGATTATCCGGATGAACTGGCGCAACCGTCTATTAAGGATTGGGCGAAGGGCGAATGCGAACCCATTCCGGGCAAGACAATGCCCAAAATGAAAGTCGTCGTCCGCGACTACAAGAATTTGTATAACCGTTTCACCTCATTGGGCTTGGAAGCTAGAAATAAGGGTATTGGTGCTCATGGCGTTCATTGGCCTATTGATGATATGTACGATGAAACGCTCAAAACGCATCCCACCATGCAATGGGCGGGCAAAACTTATCCTTCCTTGGATGAAGTGGTTCATGCCATTAATATCATCTTGCGTTTTGCGCCAGAAACCAATGGTGAATCGGCCTACCGTGCGTTCAGTGAACATGAGAAAAAAGTCGGTTTGCCGCTTAAGGACTTGGGAGAAGGGAATCGTGGTATCACCACGACGTATGAAGACATTCAACGTCAACCGCGTCGTCTTTTGACCAGTCCTTGTTGGTCAGGTGTTATGAATAACGGTCGTGCTTATTCTCCTTTCTGTATGAGTGTCGAACGTATGGTGCCTTGGCGCACGTTGACCGGACGGCAACACTTTTATATGGATCATGAAGGTTATCTTGCTTTCGGCGAGCATTTGCCCACGTATAAGCCCAAGGCTGATCCTATGCTCTACGGTGATTTTGTGAAGACGCAACAGGGTGAAGCGAACAGTGTCATGCTCAACTACTTGACACCGCATGGTAAGTGGCACATTCACTCCACCTACTATGACAATCACCGTATGTTGACTCTTTCGCGGGGAATTGAACCTTTCTGGCTGAGCATTAAAGATGCAGAACAGATTGGGGTTATCGACAATGATTGGGTAGAAGTTTACAACGATCATGGCGTTGTTGTCACCAGATCCGTGGTGAGTGCCCGTGTACCTCAAGGTGTTTGTATCTGGTACCACTCCCCAGAACGGACGATTTCTATCCCGAAATCCCCTTTGCGTGGTGGTAGACGCGCTGGTGGACATAACAGCCTGACTCGTACCCGCCTCAAACCGGTGTTGATGATGGGCGGTTATGGGCAGTTTACCTTCCACTTGAATTATTGGGGCCCCACTGGGGTTAATCGTGACACTCATGTGATGGTTCGCAAGCTACAAGGTGAGCCTCAGTTTTAATTTGAATGGTTGATTAATGGTGAATTGCTAATGATGAATGGTGAATTGCTAATGATTCACCATTCACCATTCACCATTCACCATTCACAATTAGTAAACGGAGTATAGGAATGGATGTAAGAGCACAAACATCGATGATGTTTCACCTAGACAAGTGCATTGGCTGTCATACTTGTAGCGTTGCCTGCAAAAATATCTGGACAGACCGTAAAGGCACTGAGTACATGTGGTGGAACAATGTAGAAACCAAACCCGGTACCGGTTACCCCACTAAATGGGAAGACCAAGAAAAGTATAAAGGCGGCTGGGAACCCAAGGAAAAGTCAGTCAAGTTACGAGTCACCGATAAATTTCGCGGCCTCGCCAATATCTTCCATCAGCCCTATTTGCCCACAATTGATGATTATTATGAGCCGTGGACTTATAAGTACAGTGATTTGTTTGATGCCCCAGCCAGTGATGATCAACCGACGGCTCGCCCTATTTCGTTAATCACAAATAAACCCATTGACATCAATGCCGGGCCGAATTGGGATGATGACTTGAGCGGTTCACCGATTTATGCCAATAATGATCCCAATTTTGACAAAATCAGCGAGAGCGAAAAACAAGCACTTTTTGAATTGGAACGCCTCGTTTTTTTCTATTTGCCACGGATATGTAATCATTGTTTAAACCCCGCGTGTGTGGCTTCTTGTCCCTCGGGCGCACTTTACAAGCGTGGTGAAGATGGCATTGTGTTGCTTGATCAAAATGTGTGCCGTGGCTGGCGTTTCTGTATTTCGGCTTGTCCTTACAAGAAAACCTATTACAATTGGAAGACGGGTAAATCGGAAAAATGTATTCTTTGTTTCCCTAGACTCGAGTCGGGGCAAGCACCAGCCTGCTTCCATTCTTGTGTGGGCCGCATTCGTTATCTTGGGGTGGTGTTGTATGATGCGGATAAAATTGAAGCAATTGCTTCTGCCCCTGAGGACGAATTGGTGGAACGTCAACGGGAAATGATTTTAGATCCCTTTGATCCGGCCGTCATTGCCCAAGCTGAAAAAAATGGGGTACATTTTTCAATAATTGAAGCAGCCCAAAAATCACCGGTTTACCGATTTGTCAAAGAATGGGAGTTAGCTTTACCGCTACATCCAGAATTCCGTACCTTGCCCATGCTCTTCTACATTCCGCCATTGTTGCCGGTGTTAGGTCATGTAGAAAATGGGATTTATGATGTTGATGCCACCGATTACTTCGGCTCTTTAGACAAAGCGCGTATGCCTATGCAGTACATGGCAAGTTTGTTCACGGCGGGAAATGAAGAACAAGTGCGTGGTGTTTTGGAAAAACTGCTGGCTGTGCGTATGTACAAACGGGCCGAGCAGGTGGATGATATCGACGCAGATCTTGTTAAAGCCATGCTTGAAAAAACCGGTTTAACCGCGGAAGCTTGTGAACAGATATTCCGCTTAACTTCCTTACCAACCTTTGAGGAACGTTTTGTGATACCGCCGGCTCATCGTGAATACACAGCAGAGTTAATGGGTGACCCGTACACCTTCAAAGCTGAAGCGGGTATCGGCGGTTTCAAAGGCACCCCAGAACGGGGTTTGTAAAAATTAATGGTAATGGTAATAGGCCATCTGTAACAGGTGAGGATATTTACAACCTTGTCCCTTATCGGTTCTAATTACCCATTACCTTTTACCCATTACCGCCTTTGAGTTAATTCATTGCTCTTAAATCAATCACAGTTCAAACCGTGATAACAAATAAAAATGGAAGAAAACCGGCAACCACAAATTTATCAAAGCGTATCGATTTTGTTAGATTATCCCACGCCAAATCTGGTTGAACAAACCCGTCAATGTGTGGACTTACTCAAAACCGATTATCCTCAAGCAGCAGAGCAAATGACAAGTTTTCGGTCTTTTGTAGAAAATACGCCGTTAGGTCGTTTAGAGGAAGTCTACACCGGGACTTTTGACATCAGCCCGGCGTGTCATATTTTTGCCGGTCATATTTTGTTTGGTGAAAGTTTCAAACGGGGTGCGTTCATGGCTGGACTTACCGAGGAATATCAAAAACATGACTTTGATACCGGAAAAGAACTGGCTGATCACATTCCGTTATTACTCAAATTCTTAGGAGAACTTGAATCAAATGACACTTTCGCCAACGAGTTAATTTCTGATTGTCTTATACCTGTCTTTCAAAAAATGAATGCCAACTTTGAGGATGACTCACCAAATCCTTATGTGCCAGTGCTGAGGAGTGCTATAGTTGTCCTTGAAGGGGCGGTTACTAATGGGCTTCAGGGGTAATGGGTAATGGGGTATAGGTAATTGATGACTTGCGATTACTAATGACTATTTGGGTGTTAACATTTTTGGATGCGGGAATCAGTTTGCAACCTGTTATTTACAAATACTATTTCTTCAAGAAATAGTATTTGTGGTTGTGAACAATTAGGGACAGCGCTGAAAATACGCGCCAATAAAGTTTCTTGAAGAAACTTGGTTTTTCACCACAACGGCGTAAGTGATGTCCCTTAAGCGATTGATAATGGAACAAAAATAGAGTTTAGCCTCATTATTGGCATAAAAACGTTTGCACCATTACCGATTAACCATTACCGATTACCCAATCGCGCCTAAAATGTTTTGTGCACCAAAATTTGAGGCGCGATCCCAATCAGGAGAAAAAAATGACATTTAGTGACTTTTTATTCGCTGTGTTTCCTTATTTGTGCATCATCATCGCCATAGTGGGAAGTGTTTGGCGATACGTCGGTGATCGATTTTCTTATTCCAGTTTATCTTCTCAATTTTTAGAAACTCGGCAACTATTTTGGGGTTCCGTTGCTTGGCACTATGGTATTTTAATCGTGCTAACCATACATTTGGTTGGCTTTTTAATCCCCGAAACCATCTTGTGGTGGAATCAGGTTCCGATACGATTGTATTTCATGGAAACGACTGGTTTCACCTTAGCCTTGTTTACACTCGGCGGGCTGATTATGTTGATCGTCAGACGAGTCAACAACCCCCGTATTAGGGCAGTGACTTCACCAATGGATATGGTCTTACTCCTATTTTTGTTAGTTCAGGTCGGCACTGGGGTGTGGACCGCCATGTTCTACCGTTGGGGTTCTTCTTGGTATGCAGCGTATGCTGTTCCCTACTTGTGGTCAATTTTTTACTTCAAGCCGGATGTGACTTTGGTCAACAATTTACCGATGGTAACGCAGATACACATCCTAAATGCGTTTGCCCTCGTGTTGCTGATACCATTCACCCGTCTTGTCCACTTCTTATCGGTGCCAATCAAATACATTTGGCGGCCCCATCAAGTGGTCAGATGGAATCGACGCACGCCAGTCATTGGTCCGTAAAAAAGTGATGTCTTTATAGATGTCCAGAAAAATTGTGCGCTAACCCTTCGAGGTTTGCCTACCTCGAAGGTTTTTGTCTTACCCCCTATCAGTTTGTTAAAACGAGAATAAACGGCGCGCGTGGAGTGCAAGGCGAACCTTGCGCGAGCGTCGTGACGGTGCTATGCTGTTGTATTTTATATTCAATGCGTTATAAAACCCAACTTTTTTGGATAAGCTAAGCATAACAGCGAATAGCGAATATTGACAGACATCAATGATCCATTCGCTATTCGCAACCTCAAATTTGCCCTTCCTTAGCCTTCTCTAAATACATCCCCATTCGCTTCCCCGCATAAATAAAACGGTTTGTCCTTTAACGAACGTGCTGAATTTAGAATTTACAATGATTTGTGGAAAAAAAGTGGTCAGACAAATGTTGAACATTAAATAAGAGGTAAGAAGAAAGGGCACAATCACGATTTTGTAACCAAAATCTGATCTATGCCTCTATCCAAACAGCATGGGGAGAAAGCGCGATATTATAAGAATGCCTGAAATGTGGGTGATCTGATATTTTTTTAGGAGTCCAAACTTTAGTTTGGCTGGGTGGCCCAAACTAAAGTTTGGACTCCTGAGCCAAATATTTTACCTGTCAAAACAAAATTGACAGGGCACTAGTGCTGTAAAGCGGAAGTTTCCGCCCCAACGCCAACGGCTTTAGCCGTTGGCGTTGGGTGGTATCGATCCTTCCGCGAAACTGTACTAGAGATAAATCTCTAGGCGGTTAACCTTTAACTGACTGCAACACTTGCCTACGGCTCCGACTCAAAAAACCCAGCAAAATCCCACCGAAGCCTATCAGCAATGGCATGAGTCCAATGTTAATGAATTTCATCTGGGTTTCCAGACGTTCAATGTTTTTCTGTAACTCATGTTGTACGTCACGTAATTCCTTGCGAATCTTGATTTTTTCTTCGCGGAAACGGGTGATTTCTTGTCGTTGTTCAACATTGAGCATTAACTCGTTGCCGTCTTTCTTCTGTCTTTGCAAGTCGCTGATTTTTTGATCCGTTTCTTGCAGACGAGTACGCAATTCGGTTTCCTTTTCGCGGAAACGTTGTTCAGCCTCTCGTTGGATGTCTTCCACTTTGGTGAAAGGACGTGCGGAACTGCCACGACTACGCACACTAATCAGATCGTTGCTGCCGCTAAGATTGTCTAACGCATTGGAAACAAAGGTAGCATTAGCGGCATGAGGGATAGCCAAACGTTGTCCAAAGAGGTTTTGGGTACGCACCCAGAATTTATCTTCAAGCAGATCCGTGTCTGCAACAACGATGACGCTAATTAGGCCTTCTTTGACGTGCTTGCTGTCGGTTTCCGTATCCTCGCTGTATTCATCATCTTCCGCAGGGTTACCCTCTGGGAAAGCACTTTTCACTTTGCCAGTCACCCGCGCTGCAATGGTGAATTTGCCTTCAGGTTTAAACTGACGCACCAAATCTTCGGGATCACCAAAAAATCCCAGTTTTGAGGTTTCAATCTGCATCGCTTGATTACCGGATTCAATCAACGGCATAATCTCGGTTTCTACATCACCTTTCTCGACTAACGCGCCCGGCGTTGCCAGCATCATGTTGCCTAATTTGCCGGTGATAATGCTTTCTTTGTTGAAATACTGCAATCCATTCAAATCCATCCAAACCGGGTAAGTCACGACGGCCGCACGAGAACCTTTTTTCACTTGTACTTGCTGGGCTGTGCGAAGATCACCCACCACTTTGTTAGGCACTAATTCTATCCCCCAAGCGTCAAACAATTCGCTCAACTCAGAGTTACGCGGTGCCTGCATGGCAGCCAATGGATTCTGAGGATTGCTTGGGGGTTGGTAAGCTTCAGAATAAGGATCCGCAAACACAATCGCCCGTCCCCCTTTGAGAACAAATTGATCAATCGCATACAACGTGGCATCGCTGAAATCTTTGGGATGTATCAGCATTAACACGTCAATCTCAGCCGGGATTTCTTCAACATCTGTTTCTACAGTACGCACCTTAAACAATTGGCGGATATGTTCGACAATCATCCAAGGTTGGGCTGCGTTTCGCTGAAAAGGTGAAGTCCTATCGCCTTGCACGGGTAGGGTACTCATAATACCGACGACTTTTTGCTTAGGGTTAGCGAGTTGATAAACCAGTTTAGTCAGATCGTACTCCAAAAACTCTTCCCGATTGGGCGAGAAAAAGGCAATGACTTCCTCATCGTCGGTGGAACTGGTGCCGGCAAGGCCGAAATAAAGCGTGGTATTGCTATTATCCACGGGTACGCCTTGTAAACCATAGCCTTCGGCCTGATCTTCTGCCTCCGAAAAAGGCTCTGGATCAATCACCATTAACTTGAGCATATCCCCGGCAGTGCGTTGATATTCTTCTAATAATTCCCGCACACGCACCGTATAGCTACTCACACCGGGTAGATTGGTTGCGACTTTCTGTGACATAAAAAAGCGCAACGTGATTGGCTCCTCTAGGGCTTTGAGGATATTCTCAGTGCCTTCTGACAAGGTATAAAGCTGATTTTCGGTTAAATCCAGTCGCGCCGATTTAAACACATCCTTGCTAATGATATTGACGGCAAGCAACAGGGCAATTGCTATGAGCAAGCCGCCGGTGGTAAGCATTTTTTGATTCATGTTGGTATTTATTCTCCTTTGAAGGTGAGCGTTCGGAAAGTATAAATGGGACGCTGGCGCGTCCCGAATGCGTTCCCACGCAGGCGCACCACTGCCATTAAGCTATGTACAGGACAAAAATTGTAATCCTTTGATTTTAAAGTATTTCGTGATGCTATCGCTTTTTTTAGTATCACTTTTGCACTTTTGCGGTATCACCCTTCTCTATCTGCCAAAATCCTTAAT
>QNER01000155.1 GCA_003646175.1 Candidatus Parabeggiatoa sp. nov. 1 | reverse complement strand
ACGCTCACCTTTATAGATAGTAGCATTGATCCGAGAGTTTCCACCGTGACTTTGATTGTGACTAACGATTCCCAACCCGCTAATGGACGTGACGAAATCACCCTCACAGTGATCGCCCGTGATGCAAACAATGTCCCCGTTTCAAACGTAACCGTTAATTTTGTGAGTGATTCTGATACGGCTTTTTTGGAAGCGTTGACTGGCACCACTGAAGAAAATGGCCGTTTTACCACGACTGTCACTAACAGTCTGGTTGAAACCGTGGAAGTTAGGGCGACGGCCGGCGGTATACCAGCACAACCCGTTACGCTCACCTTTATAGATAGTAGCATTGACACAAGGGTTTCTACGGTGACTATGATAGTGACCAACGATTCCCAACCCGCTAATGGACGTGACGAAATCACCCTCACCGTGATCGCCCGTGATGCAAACAATGTCCCCGTTTCAGACGTAGCCGTCAACTTGGTAAGCACCTCTAATTTCGCGCTTTTTAACCCATTGAACGGCACCACTTCTCAAAATGGCCGTTTCACGACTACTGTTACCAACAGTCTGGTTGAAACCGTGGAAGTTAGGGCGACGGCCGGCGGTATACCAGCACAACCCGTCACGCTCACCTTTGTAAATAGTACCATTGACCCAAGAGTTTCTACCGCGAAAGTCATTACCAGTAACGATTTCCAACAGGCCGATGGGCTTGCGGCAATCACCCTGACAGTGATCGCCCGTGATGCAAACCATGTCCCCGTTTCAGACGTAGCCGTCAACTTGGTGAGCGATTCTGATACGGCTTTTTTTGACGCACTGACTGGCACCACTGAAGAAAATGGCCGTTTTACCACCACAGTCACTAACAGTGTGGCTGAAACGGTGGAAGTCAAAGTGACGGCCGGCGGTGTGCCGGCACAAACCGTTACGCTCACCTTTATAGATAGTAGCATTGATCCAAGAGTTTCCACCGTGACTTTGATTGTGACTAACGATTCCCAACCCGCTAATGGACGTGACGAAATCACCCTCACCGTGATAGTCCGTGATGCTAAAAACACCCCTTTGTCAAATGTGCCCGTTAATTTGGAAAGTACTTCTGATTTCGCGCTGTTTCAAGCACTGAGCGGTACCACTACTCAAAATGGCCGTTTTACCACCACCGTTACCAGCACCGTCGCTGAAACGTTTGAAGTGACAGCGACGGCCGGCGGGGTGCAAGATACGCCAATCAACGTGACTTTTGCAGCCCCGGTTGGCGAAGTGGTTTTAAGAGCATCCAGTGAAGTTTTATCGGTGAATGACACGAGTACTATCACAGTCACGATACTCAGAAAAGTGGAATTGGAAGAAGTCCTTGAAACATTTAGCAAATTTTTTGACAATGTGTCTCTGAGCGGCGACACCCTTGATAACTTACTTCAACAGGATATTCTACTCCCTCAGACCCCCTTCACTGCCATTGTTTCTGGGAATGCGGTACTACACAATGTGGAAAAAACCACCAATGAGAATGGTCAAGCCAGTTTTACCGTGACCAATACTAGCAAAGAAACTACAGTTATTACCGTGACGGCTGGGCCGGTAACGCGAACCTTACAACTGTTTTTTGGCGCGAGTTTGAACTTGTTGCCCAAATCAGTGAATGCGATTTCAACGGCTACCCTGACAGCGTTATTAAAAGATGGCAATCAAGCACCGATTGTTGAACAAGCCGTCAAATTCCAATTTATTGGCGATAATAACGAAACCCTGACACCCAACACCGCCACCACCGGTGCCGACGGCACGGCTGAAGTGACAATCACAGATCTAGAAAACAACGGTGGCACCGCTAAGGTGAATGTCAATAGCGGCACCCTGGGTTCTACTGCAACGGTGAAATTTTTGGCAGCGTTTGGAGAGAATCGTCGTCTGTTGGTGACAACCACAGATACCGTCTTAAATGTTAACCAATCAGCAACTATCACCGCACGCATTATTGATAACAATGATTTCCCAATCGGCGGGCAACCAGTGGAATTTGCGGTCGCGTTGGCTGATGGGAGAGACAGTCAAGCCCGCGTTGCATTAAGTACTAACAGCAGTCAACGCGAAGTCAAAGTCACTGGTATCAGCGACAGCCAAGGGGAAGTCAAAGCCATCGTGTCAGAAACAATAGGCGAAAATGTGGTTGTCACGGTGAAAGCCGATACTGCCAAGCAAGAAATCCCGTTGTACTTCGGTGCCAGCCTTCGCCTATCGCCCACCGACGCGCATGGTATAGCCGATGGCACTACGCCTGTGACGCTAACCGCAACTGTCAATGATACACAGGGCGTAGGTATTGCCGGCATTCCCGTTAATTTTCGCGTTGTGGCAAGTGGACGCGCATTCTTAAGTAATTTTCGTCCTAGCACGGACGAATTAGGACGAGCGATAGTGACGGTTACCAGCGACACTGTTGATGACAATACCCAAATTGAAGCACAAGCCGATAGCTTGCCAATTGTTTTAGCGACATTCGCGTTTCAGCCCAGCGAACCGAGTAGCTTGAGACTCAGCACCAGCGCAAATTCATTATCATTCAATAGCGCGGATGTGCCGATTACTGCAGTTGTCAAAGATGCCCAAGGCAATCCTGTCAAAGACGGTACCCATGTCAACTTTACCACCACCCTGGGTATCATCACTGAATTAGTGCCAACCAACAATAAGGGCAGTGCCGAAGCCCAATTTACCCCCAACATGCAAGCCGGCTTAGCCACAATTACCGCCACCGCGGGCAGCGCAACAGACAGCATCACGCTCACCGTGCAACCCGGCAGTGCTGGCACCATTGAAGTCAGCAAAATAGAACCCAACGTGATAGGCATCAGTGGCAGCGGCGTGGTTCAAAGCGCGACGCTTGAATTTTTGGTCAAAGATAATCTGGGCAACCCGGTAGCCGATGGGACCTCTGTGGATTTTGCGCTTGGCAAGACAACCTTAGGCGGTGGCGAAACCATTACGACACAAGGCCAAAGCGGGATAACGGCGAGCGGCACAACCAATAATGGGTTAGTCAGTGTCACCTTAAAAAGCGGCGCAGTCGCTGGTAATATCGATGTGATTGCCACCGTCAATAACACCATCAGCACCGTTGCACGAGTCACGATTGTCGGTGGTGTGCCGGATGCCGATCATTTGTCCTTGGCAGTAGAATTTCACAATATAGCTGGCGGTGTCACATTTGGATTACTGGATACCATAACAGCTTTTGTTGGTGATCGTTTTGGGAATATCGTGCCTGATGGCACCTCGGTGAGTTTTATTACTGAAGGGGGTACCATCGGCAAAAGTATCGGTGGCGGTGCCTTTACCACGACGACTGAGTTTGGGCAAGCCACAGCGATCTTACAATCGGCCAGCCCAACGGTGCCACTATTAGGCGGTGTTGCGACGCTGCGCAATCTGGGCTATCAATGCAGTGGCGATTACGCTGAAGTGGATAGCCCAACGCCCGAACTGTTATGCGGTAATCCAGGACTCGTCACTATCGTCGCGTTTACCACCGGCAGCGAAAGTCTGGTCGATAAAAATGGTAATGGGCTTTATGACGCTGGCGAACCGTTCAAGGATTTAAGCGAACCGTATATTGATGGCAACGATAATAATGCGTTTGATGAAGGGGAACTCTACATTGATGTCAATGGCAATGGACAGTTTGACAACGGCAATAACCTATTTGACGGCCCCGGCGGCGCGTCTCAAAATACCACCATTTGGTACAGTGGGCGGGTATTGTTTTCTGCGATTACCGCGCCACTGTTGGTGAATTGGGACGGCACCGATCCGTTTAGTATTCCTAATGGGAGTGGCCAAACTTTTACAGTTGAGAATATCGCAGATGAGTATGGTAATGCGCTGGTGACAGGCACAAGATTTCAAGTCACAACCAATAATGGCATATTGGGCGGCACAACGGATTTAACTTTTGGCGATAACAGTGGACGCGGTATGCCACTTGTCACGTTTACTTTATCGAGTAATCCACCTGAGCGTATCACTGAGAAAGATAAAGATGGCAATGAACACACACGCTTAGAGTATCCACCGCCAGCCTCGGCAACCATTACCATCACTATTACGTCACCCTTTTTAGACAAACCCCCCGGTGGCAATGGGGATGAAGAATTAGTGTTTTCTGGTACTATCAATGCGCGTTAAAGAATTGGTAGGGGCAAATGAGTTCAAAGTATCCACCTTAGATTTTTGTTAAAACGGATACTATCCCTAAGAAGGGATAGCATCCGTAAAATGAACTTCACGGATAGTATCCCTTCTTAGGGATGCTATCCGTTGTGGCTTGTGAAAATTTATCACGGCGACACTTTTGGGGGCTTTAAAAAGTTGCCGGTGTTTATCTATCAGTTTTTGTAGGGGGCCAGCAAGTGTTTTTTTTGCCCACCAAAAATACCTGATAATTGTAATGGTGGGCAAGAAAAATACTTTGCCCACCCCCTACATTTTAACTGATTGCTCATTCGTTTCAGGCGAACCTGGTACGAAAAAATTTGGTTCTTTCTCATTCGTTTCAGGCGAACCTTGTACCCCTAATTATTTGTAGTAGGGTGGGCTTTGTTATTTGGTTGCCGGCCCCAAAATACTTTTTCGTACAAAGTTCGCCTTGTACTCCTGATTGATAATTTATAATTTGATTGATGCCGTCGTTCTTGTAGGGGGCAGGCAAGTGTTTTTTTGCCCACCATACTCTAATGAAAAAAAGCCTTATCCGTTTATTTCGTGGGACCAAAGTACTAAGGTATGATTAATAAATGACCCTTTTTTTGGGAATGCGCCCCTAACACATGATATGTTTGTAAAAGTCAATGAATAGAAAAAGTGTCATAGCCACTTTAAAATCGGTTTGCCCTGATAAGTTTCTGGCAGCGAAAGCGGCTGATGGCTCTATTCTTAAATATGTGCCCGTATTTGAACGGCCTTATGATTCTGAAATGATGGGTATTAGTGAAAATGGATTTTGGTGCGTTGCAAATGAAGGGCGAATTTGGGAACTGAAAAAGTCTGAATCAGGGTACATTTTTTATTTGCTACTCTACACACCCTTAAAAGAGATAGTCGATACCCTAAAAAAGGGTTTGTTCAGGTTGAAGTTGCCAGAAAAATTAATCATCACTTTTCCATTTGATGAGTTAGTGTTGTCTGCGATAACATCCTCTTCTCACTGGTGTCAGCTCGCGCTTAAATGGGTTGAACAGGGTTATCCTCTCACTGATGAAATGCGACTCTATCTATGCAACAACGATAAGCAATCGCAACAGTGGCTTAAATGGCAACAAGACAGGTTAAGTAATATACTGGGCTTATAACCATAAAATCACTAATTGCTAATTGAGTACAACGAATTGGCGAAATAAACTAATTATTTTTTTAATACATTCAATCATTTAAAAATAACCTTATCTATTGAATAGGCAATATCAAAGTACCACAAAATGCCATCATACTTTATTCGTTTATTTCGCCAATTCGTTGTACTCTATTTAGAAACTGATAAGGCGTTTGACGTGCAAGGTTCGCCTTGCACTCCTTACCCATTCAAATATTCTATCGTTATCCAATAGTGATGCACTTTTTCACTTTGATGATATTTTAATTTGCTCACTGCGCCATGATTAATTTGAATGCACAACGATTTTTGCAGCGGCATTTCTAATACATGAGCCAGTAATGCCCGAATGACTCCTAAATGAGTAACGACGATAACTGCACTGCACGGTTTTGCAATTAAATTTTCCCAAAAATCCTGGCATCGTTCAAATAAGGTTTCAAAACTTTCCCCGTTGGGTGGCGCAACATTGACATAATCATTCATCCATTTTTGCAATGCTGCCTGTTCAATGTCATCCCACTTTTGCATTTCCCATTCACCAAAATTCAGTTCCATAATCCGTTTATCTGTAATAACCGAATTACCATGGCTTAATTTTTTCGCCAATTGCAAACAACGTTGCAAAGGGCTACTGATAATCACAGTGTTTTCTGGTAATGCCGATAGCTGACTTTGAATAGGTTCAAACGCCGACGCAAAATCGTCAGCCAATGCCACATCGGTTTGCCCGTAACAAATACCACTTTCAACTTGAACTGAGGTATGTCGGATTAAATAAATGTCCAAAACGCTGTCACCATTGCAGTTTGACGTGCAAGATTCGCCTGAAACGAATGTGGAATGAATACCTTTCCCCTATGTCCAAAACGCTGTCACCATTGCGAGATAAAAAACCATTTCTGTCAATTGCTGGGTGGCACCGAGGCAATCCCCAGTATAGCCACCAATTCTTTGCGTAAAAAAATGCGCTAAATAATGTGTCATTAACCAAACCGGTATCAGGGCAAGTAAACAATAATAACTGGGTAACAGCAACAAAGGCGCGAGCCCAAAACAGCCAGCCACAATTAATTGTTTAATAGATAATTGCTTAGCCACCGGTTTCGCCTTACTGTCCTCATTGTCGCGCACATAATAACCGGTAAAAATAATCGTGCTCGCAGCGAATCGGCTCAGGCTATGCCCGGCGAGCAAAACCACCGGTACCATATCAATCGGCATCGCTTCAAGGGCTGCAAATTTTAACAGTAAAATCAAATTCATACCAATCACGCCATAAGCCCCGACGCGAGAATCTTTCATAATCGCTAAAATCTGCGCCTTTTCCCACCCGCCACCAAATCCGTCACAAACATCGGCAAAGCCATCTTCATGAAAAGCCCCGGTGATTAAAATAGAAGCGATCATACTTAATACAATGGCGATTGAAATAGGAAATAGGAAAGTGCCAATCAAAAAAACCAGTGCTGCGCCGCTGCCGACAATCCAACCAATCAGCGGGAAATATTTGGTGGCTTGATTTAAATAAACGTCTGAATACTCAAGCTTGATTGGACAAGGGACGCGCGTGAAAAACATTAAGGCCGTAAAAAATATTTGGATTTCTTGTTTCATTGTTAAGTCATGGGTAATAGGTAATCGGGAATGATTATATGATGCACTATTATAATAGCTTCACAGATAGCATCCCTCGAAAGGATACTATCGGCTTGTATTGCGAAATACGAATTGCAAACCGCGAATTGCAAATTGTGAATTTCAAAGAAAGTATTAATAGTTAATAGGGCAAAACCTTCAAGGTTTCCAAAACCTTGAAGGTTTCTAACTGAAACTATAGAAGGGATTTATAAAAACTGATTGTTGATGAAAACGTTTACCAAGTGCGGTATTACCCATTCTTCATTATCCATTCCTTAATGAACCTTAAACCCCAAAATTTTTTGTTCATGTTCAAAGTATTGCGCTTGTTAAAAAATGCGTGTATGATGCGCTCCCACTTTTCAAGGTTCATGGGCTGGGATAAGATTTTAGCTAAGGCAATGTCGCCATTTAACATTGGGAACCCGTTGAAACAACGGATCGTACCAATAATTTGCTAATGTTTTGCTTCAACTATCCAAAAAAGTAATAAACAAATTCGGCGTTAATCATCGTTTCGTCAATTGTAGTCAATTGTTGCCCACCAACGTCTTTTTGTTGCCCACCAACTCTTTGAAGTGGGCAATAAAAGGACATTGGTGGGCTCAAAAAAACTACTCAGCCCTGAAAGGGCGCTTTATTAAAGCCCAGGGCAGCGCCCTGGGAACTGGGAACTTGCGCCCTTTTCAGAGTGCGCGAACCAGCCCACCAGGTGCGATTTAAAATTTTAATGCGCCCTTTCAGCACCTGGGGCGTTGCCCTAGGCTATAATAATTCGCACCTTCGGTGCTGAGTAGTTACCAATCCTTGTCGTTATTGTGATTGAAGTTTAATGCCAAAAGAGCCTTTCCAATTTGAATGTTGACAGGTGATACGGCAATGTAACCGATTGTGATAATCGTTCTCATTGGATCGAAGGCGGCGTGTCCTACCAAAAAAACACACCAATGCCGGTAATTGACTATAAAGATTGCATATAAGAAAGGATTTTTGAGAGACGGATTTTTTATTTGATTAAACATAAGAATACTTTTCACCCAGAAATTTTTGATTCAACCAACAAGGATTTATTTCAGTTATTTTTCAATTTTTATTCGTTTATTTATGGGATCAAAGTACTAAAATGATAGGCGGTAAGATGAGATTTTTTAGCTGTGACACAGGAACGCGCCAAAGCAGGCGATTGTGACAACTATTTATCAAAAAAGCCCCAAGGTTTCCAAGCCAAGGGGCTTTTTTAATGTCCTATTTGCACTATAACAAGTACAACGCATTGAAGGATTTTACGGATTTCTTGATAACTGACAACGGATAACTGATAATTAATGATAAATTTCAACATTAAACCCATTTCCAAACACAAAGCTGACGAGCTTCAACAAAAAATTAATCAAAAAACCAAACCATTAGGCGCATTAGGGCAATTAGAAACACTGGCTTTACACATTGGCTGTCTACAAAACACGCTATCTCCAACCCTTGAAAAACCCACCATTGTGATCTTTGCCGGTGATCATGGCATTACCGCCGAAGGTGTCAGCCCTTACCCACAAACCGTGACACATCAAATGGCTTTCAATTTTCTCGCCGGCGGTGCCGCTATCAACGTGTTTGCTAAGCAACATCACATTGCACTGAAAATCGTCGATGCCGGTGTCAACCATGATTTTGCCGCCCACCCGCAATTAATCCATGCCAAAATCGGCTTGGGCACCAAAAATTTTCTGATTGAACCGGCGATGACTGAACCGGAATGTCAACAAGCGATTCAGAAAGGGGCAGAAATTATTACGCAAATTCATGCTGACGGTTGCAATACCATCGGGTTTGGCGAAATGGGGATTGGCAACACCTCGTCGGCCGCGGTTTTGATGCACTTACTGACTGACATACCGCTTCAAGACTGTGTTGGCAAAGGCACCGGTTTAGACGACAACGGCATTCAACATAAATTCAATATCTTACAAAAAGCCGTTGCCAATCGAAATATCACCAACACCCCTTTGACAGTGCTTAGCACCTTTGGCGGTTTTGAAATCGCCATGATGGTAGGTGCTTACTTACAAGCTGCCGAATTAGAAATGCTGATATTAGTCGATGGATTTATTGCCACAGCCGCCCTGTTAGTCGCGGCAAAATTACATCCTAACCTATTGGATTACTGCATTTTCACGCATCAATCGTCAGAAAAAGGCCACCAAACCCTGTTAACTGAGTTAAAAGCACAACCTCTGTGTCATTTGGGAATGCGCTTAGGAGAAGGCACCGGCTGTGCGATAGTCTATCCAATCATTCTTGCAGCCGTGAATTTTTTGAATGAGATGGCCTCTTTTGAACAAGCGGGGGTTTCGGGCGCAAAATAACTGCACGGATAGTATCCCATCTCAGGATGCTATCCGTTATGGCTATAACTTCACGGATAGTATCCCTTCGAGGGATGCTATCCGTTATGGCTTTTGAAACTATAGTCTGTGCTATTTTTGTGCGCGATTTTTTGACGCTGCGGATTGATTTATCACTATATAAATAAGTACAACGAATTTGCGAAAAAAACGAATGGGGGAATCCATTCCATACCGAGAATTTACTGATTTGGAAATTCGCGGTGCTGGGGGTCATTAAATGGGAATGCTTCACACAAGGGCTTGCGCGGGGGATTACCCCATTGTTCCGTGATTGTTTGTAGGGGCAATCCTTTATGGTTGCCCTTAAAGTCATTTACCGATTTGAATCAATCCCATTCAACGATCCCAGTGCCAAATTCGCTTATTTCGTCAATTCGTTGTACTTCGGCATAGACAACCTTACAGCTTGAAAAATGTTTTTTGCCAAAGTCTGGCATTTGATAATTGATTGGCGTATGATGCTTTGCACTTTGGTAGTCCTAAACATGTAGTGATGTTACGGATGCTATCCCTTCTTAGGGATAGTATCCGTTTAAAAGGGTTAACACGTCAAACCATAGCGAATATTTATGCAAATTCATTCGCACCGCACAACTCAAATCGTGCCTACCCGGCGTTTTGCGCTATCGACTCAGTGTTATTTATTTAATTAATTTGGTGCGCGAGTTTTTTGGTGCGCGAATTTTTGACGCGGTGGATTGATTTTTAGCTTGACATGGTTTTCCGTTTAAACTTATTTATATTATATTATTTATTCTGACTATAACTTTTTTTGGTTGAAATTTTATTGACCATCGAAAATAGGGCATTGTTTTGTTATATGTTTTTGAAGAAGGGTAGCCTGTAATTTAAGGAACACAAGCATATATCGCACGCTTATGCTAAGCCCAAATTTTGATTAAGGGCGTTTTTTAATCGAACCTACCCAACCTGATTATAACTTTTTTTTGTTGAAACTTGGTTTACCTTTAAAATAGGGCATTGAGACATGAGACGTTTTTGAAATCGGGGTCACCTGAAAAGATGGTCCACACGCACGCTTATGTGCTGCAAACAAATTTTATTTTAAATAGAGGGTTGAACATTAATAAGTCTATCCCCATATATCAGAAATAAGTAAAGTAATTTTTGGAAAGGTGTTTTTTTTTATTTGAACGCCCTTTCTTTATTTGAACGCCCTTATTTTTCAGGGAATTTGAAAATACCAACAAAATAAATAAATGATAATCCGGTTTTACGGATGCTATTGCTCAGAAGGATAGTATCCGTTTTAACCTGCTCTATACTTTGCACCGATATAAATTATTGCGCTTATAGAGAACGATTTTTTTGTGATAATGTTAGTTAGTTTTTTGTGATAATCTAAAGGAGGTGTCGTTATAAAATAAAGTAAAGATTTACACTGTGTCGTTATTTGCTGCGAAACCGGTTTTGGTGTTTGTTAGAGCAGGAATATAAGACGTTAAATGTTTTTTTGGTGCTTGCTTGACCAAACAATTGCTTTCGTTCGGTGCAAGATTACTTGAAACGAAGCTCTGTTTTGAGCGTTCAAGCACTGTTTATCAATCCATTTAGGAGACAAATTAATAAATGACTTCAATCAAAAAGAAAATGTGCCAAACGACTATTGGCGTTGTTTCTTTAGGCTTAACGGCCGCTGTGAGCACCGTTATTGCTCATGATAACAATAGTCGTGTGACTGATATCCAATTAAGAGCGTCAAGTTCCGGCACGCCGCCGAGCGGCCCGGCTGGTTATACACGTATTGGTAATTGGGATGTCGATCGGGGTGGTTCTAAAGGAACCGATGGCAGTACCGGGCACTACATGATGGCTTTGTATACCAACAAGGCTCCAATCGGTTCGTTAACCCAGTGTGTGACGGATGTCCAATTAAGAGCGTCAAGTTCCGGCACGCCGCCGAGCGGCCCGGCTGGTTATACACGTATT
>QNER01000154.1 GCA_003646175.1 Candidatus Parabeggiatoa sp. nov. 1 | reverse complement strand
TGCGATCACAAATCTCGGTCATTTCTAAACAGGGATCAATCTCAAACTGGATACGCTTGAGTTCGCCTAATTGTTCCAGTTGAGTCATAAAATCGCGTAAGTCTTTGTAGTGCATAATAAAAATAATTACTACGAAAAAGGTTATAGAGCCAAAATTTTTTCATCAAATCCACAGCCAATTCAATTACAGTTATCTTAAAAATGACCTCCTTTATTTATGGAAAAAGGGGTCAGTACCCTTTTTTAGCTAAAAAAGTTTAAGTCGCTGCGAGCCATGGATTTTGATCCGTCTCTGTCCGCTTTAGCATTTTCGTCAGTTCATTCCAGCCGTCGTAAAGTCATGGGGGAACGATTCCTTCGCCTCGCAAGGAGAGTGGACACGGACAGCCAGAGTTGGAATCTAATCCTGTGTCGCGGTTCGCTACGGGCTTCATTAAGCATGGATGCTCATTTTGCCACTCTTTGCCCCGTCGACACTATTCTGTGTTTTTTCATCAAATCCAAATGGTTCAGTTTTTTGAGGCCTTCCTTGTCTTGTATAACCCACTTTCATGCCTAGTAATTCTTCGATTTCATCTTTAAACTTTTGGCTACCTAAAGGTGTTCCCGTTTGTAATGATGAACTAATTTCCGGTAGATTTTCATCCAGAACGAATTTAAATAATCTCTTTTAACGACAGTCGTTGTTTGTTATTTTCACCCAATTCTAAATAGAAGGCACTGGGGTCGTTGAATGGGATTGATTCAAATCGGTAAATGACAGAAGGGCAACCATAAAGGATTGCCCCTACACAACGTCATGGTTTGTAGGGGCAATCCCTTGTGGTTGCCCTTGTGTGAAGCATTCCCATTTAACGACCCCAGTGCCGAATTATATCAAAATAAAATGTGGTCTGTCCCCTATTTATTATAAATTACATCTTATTTCTTGATGTAATCAACTAACTTCTTTGCTTCATCGAAATCTTGCATTATCTGTTGCAATTCAAGTAATCCGATGTGTTGGGGCCATCTTTAGCCTTTGAATATCGTTTACCCTTTTTTCTCTCGAAGCCTTGTCTTATTTTTACTACATCAAAATATTGCCTAAAAATGGTGTCAAGTTTTTCACTTGGTTTGTTAATCTGTTCTGGATGCTTATTTTTTATTAAAGAATTATTATTGATCTCCTCATGCTCTCTTTTCCTGATCAATCCTTCCTGTTTCCCAAATTCTTCAATCTTGTCAACTTGGGAAAGTATCCAAGCTTCCATTTCTTGAATCATAAAGAAAACTTTTGTTGTATCAAACGGCTTATATTGATTAAGCCTTTCATCTCTTTGTTCTTTAGGTGCATCTAAATCTATCAAAAGAACCGCATTAATCCTTTGAGTCTCTATCAGTTCCAACATTTTTCTGGCTTGTGTTATGGTTCCAAAGGGCTTAATCCTGAGATTAAATTCTGTAGAAGAGATCTGTTGAGAAAATAATTGATGAAACTTTTCACGAAAAATAGCACTATTGTCAATGGTCAATACCGCCGGATTTTCTGATTGTACGCCTTCTATATAAATCGTAATATCTACCATCGCTTTCCACCTATCAAGCCTTGCAGCCAAGCTTGCCCAGCTAGGTAATCCTCACTCCACTCATCAAATTCATCCGGGGATTTAACAACAACCTCTGTCTCGTTCTCATGATTTTTTTCAAATATTAAAATGTCATCAATATCGAAGGAATTGAGTAATAAGGGTGAGTGAGTCGCAATGATCAGTTGGGTGTTCTTTGAGGCTGGTTTTATGGTTTCCCCAATCGTATTGATCATATCCGGATGAAGACTGGTTTCAGGCTCATCAATACAGACGAGACTACCTCGTTCTGGGTTGAATAATATTGATAACAAAAGCAAATAACGGAGAGTTCCCTCTGAAATATGCTCAATAGAAACCGAACGCGACAGATATTTTTCACGAAGCACCAAATATAATTTGGAACCAAGAAAAGCCAAATTAATGTCTTTAAAATGAGGGTTGATTTTCTTGACGGCTTGTTCGATTTTATCATAGTGGAGAGGATAGTTGTTTTTGATGTTATTAAGAATCGTCATCAGATTTTGACCATCAGATAATAACTTTGTTTCAGTACCATAACTGGCAGGTTGTCTGATCAAACTTAAAATCGATGTATCAAAATAATAATAAATGGAAAATGCCTCCAAAGCTCTCTTTAAGGTATTAAGCGGATAAAATCTATCCGGATCAGAAATTTGTCTCAAAACCAGTTCTGTTGATTTGAAATGGATTTGGCTATTTTCTTGCGGATATTTTTGGAATCCCACTTTTCCGCCTGTCTGTGTCGAAATAATACCTTGAGCATTGTCCATTTCCAGATAGATAAAATCTAAATCATCTGGTTTTAGAGGCTGACAATACAATTTTTCTTTCAAACCATAAGAAGTTGTGCCCGCTTTCAAAATGCTTATTTCATAAATCGGATTGTTAGGAAATAGGTATCCTCCTTTCTGCATGTTTTTAATCACATTTTTATCAAATTCAAACGACAATTTAATAGCGTCTTTTTCAGGTTGATTAGAATTGATCACAGAATTAAACCCACTCCATTCTTTAAAAAAAACGCTTTCTAATCCATTTCCAACAATACTCTCATGAAGTAGATGGATTGCTTTGAGAAAATTTGATTTGCCACTGCCATTAATGCCTTTGATCATATTAATATCCGGATTAAGTTCTATCAAAGTTGGATGTTTGAAGCTAAAAAAATTTTCCAATGTGATTTTAGAAATCATAATTTTTCTCTTTAGTTTTGATAGGGGGTTGCATTGTATATAACGAGCTAGATTGCAAATAGCGGAAAAAGAAGGGGAAAAGGTCAGAAAGGGGAAAAGGGGTCAGTACCCTTTGTGTTGCCATAATCGAGAAGCCGGTTTTTTTTGTGATACGGATTTAAAAGCCTATCTTCATTGGTTTAGTAAAGCACTGAAAAATGAGTCTTGTATGCTTCATGCTAAAAGTTTAATGACAAACCACGTTCATCTTTTGGTTACACCTGAACAAGCTAAATCCGTCCCTTCACTAATTATTGCTTTAGGCCTTCGATATTCCAATATATCAATAAAACCTATTCAAGTACTGGTACTTTATGGGACAGTCGTTATAAATCAGAACGATATCAAGAGGAAACCTATTTAGATCAACTGTCAGCGTTACATTGAACTGAACCCAGTTCGATCTTGATATGTTTACGAAGCGGCATTATAGCGTTTTAGATGTTATCACTTTAATGGTTTAGGCAAAGCTAATCAATATGTTTCAAAACATCCGGTCTATCTGTCTTAAGGCAAAGATTCAAAATCTCGACAAGCCGCTTACAGAGGTTTATTCCAATCCAAACTTGATTTTGATGTAATCAATGACATCAGGTAGGCAATTACCCACAACCAACCTTTGGGCAATTCACGTTTTTATACCAAGATAGAAGCTTTTGTCTGAATCAGAATTTTCAGGATTTGAGAATTTTCAGGATTAAAACCAAATCAACTACAAATGGTTTTGACTTTGATGTTATTCTGTAAATTCGATAATTCTGGAAATTCTGATTCAGATAAATGGGGCCGGCAAGCGTGCGGATAGAAAGGTGCCCAAATTGGAGTGTCGTGCCGACAGCGATCCCACCCTACCTGGCTATGGATGGCCTTGTTTCTCCCTTCTGTTAGGATTTCTCCAATAGAGATAAGTCAAGTTTGGTATTGATATTTATCAATTTTCCTCTTTATGACCGGACACGGTGCTGGGATTATTAAGGATTGATTCAAATCAATCCGGGCGATTTTTTGGTATTATACCATTGAGACAGGCATAAAAAAAAAGTCCCAAGTTGTTTGACTTGAGACTTTAATTTTATTTGGATACGGGTTCGACTACTTCCTATCGTATGTCCAACCTACAAGTTAAAAATAACTTCAATCAAGGAGAATTGCCGTTATGATGTTTGGGGCCAGCAAAATAATTCGAGCCTGGCCCCTTTTTCTGCATGGTTAGTCATTAATACCCAAGTATGAATACTTACTTGATATTTCTTTGAAAATAATTTTAACCAATGTAAATAAGCCTTCATATCTATGTAATGAACGAAACATACTTGACGGTTATTGTATCGAAGAATGATATGTTGTGGGAGATTTACTGGCGAAACTCTAACTAACCTTGCCATGAATCATTTTGTTTAATTAATTTTACTCTGACCCCAATTATTGATAGATATCCAATTGTTATATTTATACAAAAAGCATCAATGCCCACTTTGGGCATTTGGCTTGATTTTACCACCATCATTTTCTGCCGATGGCTCAAAACGAAATGGAGAAATAGTTAGTTAATCAAATAAATCAATATGTTATAAATTCAATTTTGACGAATAGCTTGTACGGAATGTCGGTGTGACATTTCAAATGAATATTAACCACAAGCATCTAATAACAATGCTGTTGGTGAAGGAAAATTTATTTTACTCTGACCCCAATTATTTACCAATTATTTATTGTAAACGTCAATAAAACAAAATCTCGGCAAGCTACCTATAGAGGTTAATTCCAATCCGAACTTGATTTTGATGTTATCAATGACATCAGGCAGGCACGCCCAGAACCAACCTTTGGGTAATTCATGTTTTTATACAGAGATAGAAGCTATGGTGAGGCTTCGGCGCGAACCAAAACCAAGGGGTAGACATCCAAAAAGCCAAAAGATGACAAGTTTAAAGAAAACTTCAATCAAGGAGAATTGCTGTTATGAGGTTTGGGGCCAGCAAAATAATTCGAGCCTGGCCCCTTTTTCTTATAATTTGAGCCGGATCTATTCTTATTCTTGCTGGGTTAAGGCTGTGGTTTGAGAGTAATAGTTCGCTTATCGTAATCAATATTGATAATAAATCGACTTAGGATCTCATTACCAATAAATCCATTTTACCCAAAATCATCCCGAATAATCCCAAATTCAATTTCAATATCTTCGAGTTCAATTTGATCAATGTTGAATTTTTCAACTTTTTGAGAAACGACTTCTTGAATACCGTCCCCAATTCCATGTAACCGTTTAATAACAGCGAACTTTTGAAAATTGAAATCAACCAAATCAATATCTATCGCCGTAGTGGCTGACCCCGTATCTAATATACAATTATTGATTCTAGTGTGCTTTCCTTCATATTCAATGTTGATCGATATCCAGATTAATCCATTTTTCCATTCAAAAATCATTTCAGGATTCCTTTAATTGGTACATCCTCAATGATAAATTCTGAAGGAGTGGTGGGTAGGGAAAACAATACGTTCATCCCCTTTTTTTTATATCTTCGATAGGCCTTAAATATTTCTTTACCATCGTCACTAATTTCGAGAATATTACCTTCCAGAATTTTAGATTTTGTCTTTGAAATTTTTTGTTCTACAATATCTCCAATCAAAACAAACTTATCCGGATATTGCTGACGAATTTCTGACCATTTCATAATTTTATCCGTTGTAGTTGGTGACAAAACGGCTTCCAAACAGAACTTTAAAAAAAGAAAATTGAACTTGTAGGTTAGACTAACGAAAGAAGTCCAACTAAACTTAAATTAATTGAATTGAATTTATTAAATTTTTTTTGATTGATTTTTAAGTTGTTGGACTTCACAATCTCAGTCCAACCTACGTGCTAGTAGATGACGAATGAATGTAGGGCTGTTGCAATGGGAAAAGAAATCAAGCTCAATCTCTCATGATTGCTTTAGGCCGAAGATATGTCCAATACATCAACAAAACCTATTCAAGCACGGGTACTTTGTGGGACAGTCGATACAAATCTTCACTAATTCAGGAGGAAACTTATTTGCTTAACTGTCAGCGTTACATTGAATTGAACCCAGTACTAGCTCTCTATAGTTGAAGAACCGGCATTGTACCGATTTCGCCGTTATCGCTTTAATGGTTTGTTCGATGTGAATCAATATGTTTCGCCACATCAGGTCTATCTATCTCTTGGCAAAGATTCGAAATCTCGGCAAGCTACCTATAGAGGTTAATTCCAATCCGAACTTGATTTTGATGTTATCAATGACATCAGGCAGGCACACCCAAAACCAACCTTTGGGTAATTCATGTTTTTATACAGAGATAGAAGCTATGGTGAGGCTTCGGCGCGAACCTAAACTAAGAGGAGGACATCCAAAAAGCAAAAAGATGACAAGTTTAAAGAAAACTTCAATCAAGGAAAATGGCCGTTATGGTGTTTGGGGCCAGAAAAATAATTTTACTCTGACCCCTAATTATTCCCAGCCGACTACGATATTCCTAATGACCGGACACGGTGCTGGGATTCTTAAATAGGATTGATTCAAATCAATCCGGTGCGATTTTTTGGTATTATACCATTCAGACAGGCAAAAAAAAGTCCCAAGTTGTTTGACTTGAGACTTTAATTTTATTTGGATACGGGTTCGACTACTTCCTATCGTATGTCCAACCTTTAATTTAAAAATAACTTCAATCAAGGAGAATTGCCGTTATGATGTTTGGGGCCGGCAAAATAATTCGAGCCTGGCCCCTTTTTCCTGTAATTAATGGTGCGTGGGACGCACCCTACGCTTGCTTGCCGAAAACTTATGTTTCACTACTTATAAGCAGGACTACCTCCACCGGTACAACTCTTTCCCGCACTTCCACCCCCGTTGCAATTTCCACCAGCACTGCTACCGCTACCACACCAAGAACCTGCCATACTGCTTAGTGCTAAAAGTTTAGGTTTTACATATGTAATGCTCTTCTTATGTACATCTTTTTTCATGGTATTTCACCTTCTACGTCGTTTAAAAAAATCTCTAATTTGGTACAAGTCTAGTTGTGGGAAACAAACCTTCCCGATAACTTTCTTCACAAAACCAGTGCGGAGCATTTAACCGCCCAGAGTCATGATAATTATTAGCTATACAATAAGCCTTACATTCTTTTTTAAAAATACAGTCGGCACAGATCCCAGTTATTTTATTAGGAATCTCGTCTCGTATCTTTTTTAGACTTTCATTATAGTTCCAAATATCACTAAAATCATCATCCAAAGTACCATAGACAAGTTCAGGAATATTCTTGCCCACACCACAGAGTCCATAATGTCCACTACCTAGTATGCCAATAAGATGATGAATTCCACACGAATCAAGATGACGAGAAGCAATTGACGATAGCCGCCAAAAAGCTGGTGGCCAACTGTAAAAAACTTCCATACCGTATTTTGGCCCCAACTCATCTTCTACCTTTCGACCAATACGAATCAATTCTGTTACATCTAAAAGACGACCATTTTTCAATAAACGATCGGCTCGACCTTGAGTGCGAATTAAGTTAAATTTGACACTTACAGCACCTAGTTCCTTTGCTAATAATATCACCTTTTCAACTTCGTGTGCATTACCTGAGTGGATTGACATAATTATTTGTAAAGGAATATGGGGTGCAAGCAGGCGTATTGCCTCACAGGTGGTATGGAAGCTGTTTGGCACACCACGAAAAGTATCATGTCCTTCAGGGGTAGCAGAATCCAAACTGGTGGAAATAAAGTTCATCGTCTCCAGTAAAGCGATGCTGTTGTTAGGAGTGAGTAAAGTTAGATTACTTTCTATCCATAAAGACAGTTCTAACTCTTTAAGCCCGTAAACTAATTCCGAAAACTCCGGGTGCAGCAGTGGCTCACCGCCGGTGAGTTTTACTCCAGTCAGCCCCAATAATTTAGCTTTCTCGCAAACATTTAAGAGTCGTTTGGCAGACACATGCCCCCCAGTCCCCTTATCGGCCATATAACTTGGAGCAATCCAACAATGTTGACAGGCTTGATTACACCCTTCAGTCAGATAGAGATAGATGTGACTGAGGGGTGGAACATCGGCTGCTAAATGTGGAGTGAATGTTGTTTCCTGAAGGGTTTCCTCGTTGCTATCAGGACAGCCACTAGCCATACTTGAACAACTATCTTGAGATACTTTTGCCGGACGTGATATTTCTCGTTCCTGCAATCTTTTGGCGATGCTATCTACGTCTATAGCAACACGATGAGGTTTCCTAGGTTTCCCCGATAAAGTGGAATAGCTTGATACGTTATGTTTAGTAGACATATTCGGCATCTTCCCCCAATAACGCACGATAACAACTTCGCGGATCACGCGAGGTCAATTTTCCCGTGGCAGCGTAAGCCATAGCCGGGCAGCCACCAGTACAAAAAGCTTGATATTGGCAATCATGACAACTTTCTAGGTGATAGAGTGGAATCTTCTGTCTAGCACGCATGTAGCGCAGACCATCGGACTCTTGCCAAATCGTTTTTAATGGGGTTTCACCTACATACCCAAGCACCATCTGCGGCAATTGATTGCAGGGTACTACCGCTCCATCGTGTAAGATGTCTAATTTATTGAATACGCCACCACAAGCGCGTAGATAGCCACCGTAATCGGATGATGGTGCTTGACCATTAGATAAGGTTGCTTTAATCTCCATAAGCTGATTTCCAAGAGCAAGAGGGCCAGCCATTGCGCTGAGAGAGGGGTAGTGTTTAGCAGCTTCTATACAATAGCCTTCGGCCACTCTACGGTCTTCTGGTGTCATGTCTAGTTCCTTAAGATTACATTGTGCTGCACCTCGCGGAAAGGCTTCGTTAGTGGAGACACTTGCCACTTTCAACTGTTCATATAGTAATCTGAAAATATTGGGTAAATCATGTACGTTTTGCCGATTGATGGTCACGCGCACTGTGACATCGACTCCAGCCTCCTGCAAAAAACTAATACCTTGGACTGCTTTCGTAAATGAACCAGAACCACGAATATTATCATGCACTTCCGGAGAAGAACCGTCAATAGATATCTGGATACTATCACAACGTTT
This sequence comes from Candidatus Parabeggiatoa sp. nov. 1, assembly GCA_003646175.1. Classification (GTDB taxonomy): domain Bacteria; phylum Pseudomonadota; class Gammaproteobacteria; order Beggiatoales; family Beggiatoaceae; genus Parabeggiatoa. Next base: position 2,455 of record QNER01000154.1, on the reverse strand, counting down.
CGTTTCGGCCATAAACCGAGAATTTTCTTGATTAAAGAGCATACCGTTAGAGTTCATACTAAAACGCATGCGGTTTTGCACCAGTCGCTCAATGATTTGGTAAATGTCTTTGCGAGTCATTGGTTCGCCACCGCTCAAAGAAACATTCATCACCCCTATACTTCCCAGTTCATCCATGACAGTGAGCCAGCGTTTCGTCGGTAAATTACGTCTAGCTACCATATCGTCGGCATAGTAGCAAGTTTTACAACGGAGATTACATTTACCGGTGATAGATATATCCACACTCCTTGGTGTACGCATGCAGGGGTCTGGTTCAAACAAGGTTTCTTCTGTGACTTCCCTAGCTAATGCTTCAGGAAAGTAGCGAAGTAAACTTGATACTGAGTTATAGTATTGCACCATTTTAAGACATCCACTGGTTTGTAGAAACTATCGGCTACTAAGGAATGTGCATGAAATAAAATCGACAACTAAACCTGACAGGTTTTCAAAACCTGTCAGGTTTGATTCAACATTTGGGTAAATTATTTCATGCACGTTCCTAAAATATCAATTCATTTTCCATAAGTTCTTCTATGAACAATTTAACAGCTTCATCTGCATTATCAGGTACTTCCTTACATTCTGCACGAAGTTTTTCTGTGATGTCATCAATAGTGTGCTTACCATCAAGACACTTCCATATAAAAACACTCACCGGATTAAGCACAAAAGTCTTTCCCGAATCAGGCTCAAAAAGAAGGGCCCACTCATCCGATTCTTCACGAAGTACTATGGACGGATTAACAACAAGTTTATAATCAGACATAACTAAATCTCTTTAGCCACATTTTGTGAAGACGAATGAAAGCTACGGATCACATCGCCCCCCGTTCCACCACGAGCTAGGCTTAGTATCCTGGCTTACTACCACGCGCGCACATTTCCCCTGGCTTAGACCCATGCAAGCAGGCGTTTGATGAATGATATCCATATACATCTCCTGGATTACTACTCAAAACACTAGCATCAATATTATTTCCACCGGTGGCAAGCAGCCGTGGGATACTCCAAACCAAATTGTTTTGAGGTTGTATGGAGGAATTAACATATATTTTCTCATTGTGCATAATGAAACCTCTTTCTTCAGAAATTTACTCTGGAATTTAGTTAATTTACTGATAACTTAATGGGATTAATTTAACAACTATTGAAAGTAGTGCATGGCGCTTCACTTATAAGTAACCAAACAGCCAAACGCCAACTAATTCAAAGATTGTATCCCCCGATCGTTATGGCATAAACAATAATATTTTTTTCGATGAAAAAAGCAAATAGGGGACAGACCACGTTTTATAAAAGCATTATCAGTATCACCATGTCTATCTGTAGTAAAAACAGCGTTTCCATGTATTTGTCCGTTAAGTCCATTTCCACTATTATCATTAGCATTTCCATCAAACGGATAATGAGCAACCAATCCATCATTCAAATCAGCTAACACGGGAATAGCCATTAAACATGACAAACTAACTTCCTATCAAAGCAATTTTAACCAGTTTTTTCATAATTTATTTCTGTATCAATTCAGTACTACCTAACACCGTTCTTGAGCCGCCGCTAGGTCGGCTCCAAGACCAAGTTAGAATTGATTTATGGTTATTTGGTGGGCAACGATGGAACAGTTACCCACCCTATTTGACTTGGTTAGGACATTTGTTAAGTTTGAATGGGGTCAAGATTTAATTCGAATCTGCCCCCCAATATGCATCAAGGCAGGTTTTTTGCGTGTCCTCCCATCTCTTTGATTTATATCAGGTATTATGATGATGAGGTTTTGCTTTATGTGGATATTTTGCCCTTGACAAATTGAACCGTAATAGATTGACTTTTTGTTCCATAATGCCCAATGTTAGCCCAGTTCAGGGCTTACGTTATTGGTGCTTTGTCGTGGACTCACATGGAAAAAAGCAACCATGCAAAAAGCTTACCTTGATGCGAATGGTCTGCCCCCCCTTTATTCATCACTGCGATAACGATCACAACGGAATGATTCCTCTTTTGTAACCCACCGCTTTAAAGTATAACACCACCACACATCTACTGGTGAAGGTTTTGGAGGACTATCATTTGGACCTTGAGTGCCCGAATGCTTACAACTTACACATTTTGCCCAAGCCATAAAATATTTCCTTATTGTTGATTTGATAAAAAAAACCGATTTAATAATGCCAGATGTTAACATCTCCAGTAATGTGTAGCAAGCCGACCTGTTAATGCCGCTCTTCAGCCGCTCGTCTCTAAAAATAATTGGGGTCAGAGTAAAATTAATTCCCCCAAAACACACAACACCACGCAGCCAACTTGGCTACGATATCAATAGAGGTTAAACTAAGCCTGTAAAGTTTCCAGTACAGACTCGTCTTCAAAACGGTACGTGAGACTAATCCCGAATACCGCTCCTCTCTATATA
>QNER01000153.1 GCA_003646175.1 Candidatus Parabeggiatoa sp. nov. 1 | reverse complement strand
CCATTACCCTAACAAATATGCCAAAAACCTTTCAACACCAACAAAACCTAATTGGGCTTTTTGCCCAGCATAAAGTTGCCGCCAATATCTTAATGTTTATGATGATTATGGCGGGCATCTGGGCTTTGAGTAAACTCAACACCCAATTTCTCCCCAACTTTGCATTGGATTTTATCACTGTCATGGTTGTTTGGACGGGGGCAACAGCTGAAGATGTGGAAACCTCTATCACTGTTCCGATTGAACAGGAATTACGCACTCTTGATGGTGTCGATAAAATGAACTCCACTTCTACCAATGGCTTTTCAACCATTGTGTTGGAATATGAAGAAGGCACGGATATGGGCTGGGCACTCGATCAGGTGAAAGAAAAAGTCGCATTATTGCGTAATTTGCCCAGCAACGCCGAAAAACCCGAAATCAGTCGTGTCGTCCGCTATGACTCAATTGCCCGTTTGCTGATTACCGGGCCTTCAGATGCTAATGAGTTACGCCATTTAGCACGACGTTTGGAGCGTGAATTATTGGCGCGTGGCATTAGCCAAATTAAGATTGATGGTTTGCCTGATGAAGAAATTGCTATCCAAATTTCTATCCGTCAATTGGAAGAATTGGGCTTCACGTTGCCCCAAATAGCTAACCAAATCACTTCTTTTAGCCGTGATATACCCGCCGGTTCTATCGGGCGCGATGATGTCGCACGGCAATTGCGTAGCCTAGAGCAACGCCGCGATGAATTGGCTTTTGCACAATTGCCATTAATTACTGATAAATCAGGACGTTACATTCAATTGGAGGATGTTGCGACAATTACGCGCCGTCCCAAAAATAATGAAGTCCGCATTACTTATCAAGGTAAACCAGCGGTTGAGTTAACCTTAAACCGAACAGAACAAGATGATGCCTTGAAATCAGCCAAAATCTTACAGACTTGGTTAGAGGAAACCCGCCCAAAACTCCCCCCCGGTGTTGAATTACATGTCTATAACCAAGCGTGGGAATTGATTGATCAACGCATTTCTCTGTTATTGAAAAATGGTCTTGGTGGATTAGTCTTAGTCGTCGCTATCTTGTTGCTCTTTCTGAATGGAAGGGTCGCTTTTTGGGTGGCTCTTGGTATTCCCATCTCATTGATGGGCATGTTGGCCGTGTTGTATGTAGCGGGTGGTAGCATCAACATGATCAGTTTATTCGCCATGATTATGGCGTTAGGCGTTGTCGTTGATGATGCGATTATTGTCGGTGAAGATGGCTTTGCCCATTTTCAAACCGGTGAGCAACCGCTGTTAGCGGCCGAAGGCGGCGCACAACGGATGTTAGCCCCCGTCACCGCGGCCTCGTTGACAACGATTTCGGCTTTTTTACCGCTCATGCTCATTGGTGGCATCATGGGCAATATCCTGTTTGCCATTCCAATGGTGATGGTTTGCGTGTTAATCGCTTCATTGATTGAGTGCTTTTTGGTCTTACCCGGTCATTTGCGACATAGTTTTTATCATCTCCACCATGCGAAACCCCATTGGTTACGAACCAAATTTGAAAATGGCTTTGATCGCCTACGTGATTTCTATTTTCGCCCCTTTGTCACTGTCATTATTAGCTTCCGTTGGAGTGTTTTAGCCATGATGCTGGCTGCCATGATGTTAGCGATAGGTTTACTGGCGGGTGGACGGCTGAATTTTACCTTTTTCCCATCACCTGAAGGCTTCATCATTATTGGAAATGCCAATTTTGTGGCCGGTACATCACCAGAAAGGGTTGATGTGTTTTTAGAACACTTAGAAGAAACGTTATATGCCACCGATAAAGAATTGGGTGGCAACCTTGTTAAGGTAGCCGTATTACGACATGGTACTGCCGTGTCTGGACAAGGGACTTCTCGAAAAGGTGATCAATTTGGTTCGTTGATGGTTGAACTGACATCACCTGATAGTCGCAGTGTGCGTAATAAACAATTTCTTAAGGCGTGGCAAGAACAAATTCACAAACCCGCTGGATTAGAAAGTCTAATCCTTATGGAACCCAAAGGTGGGCCGCCCGGACGAGACGTTGATCTTCGTCTCAATGGCAATGATGCAGACAAAGTCAAAGCGGCCGCTCTTGAATTGAAACAGGTGCTAGCCACCTTTCCGGGGATTAGCGGGATTGAAGATGATATGCCGTATGGTAGAGAACAATGGATCTATTCACTGACACCGCTGGGAATGGCATTAGGTTTAACCGTAGAATCAGTGGGGCAACAACTACGCGCGGCGTTCGATGGACACTTAACGCAAATTTTTCAAGTGGGTGATGATGAAGTTGAAGTGCGCGTGATGTTGCCGGATAACGAGCGTTACAGTTTAGCCAGTTTAGAAAATTTCATGCTGCAATTACCCAATGGGGCGAGAGTGCCATTTTCAACAGCAGTACAAATAACCACACAGCGCGGTTTTGAAGCCATACGCCATGCAGAAGGCCTTTTGGCAACACAAGTGTCAGCCGATGTAGATAACGCGGTCAATAACAGCAATAAAATTCTAGCGAATTTGACTGAAAAATTTTTGCCTGACTTAAGTGCCCGTTACGGAGTAGAATATACCTTTGAAGGACGCGCCGCCGATCAGGCTGAAACCTTGGGCGATATGAAACGGGGATTAGTGGTTGCCATCTGCCTGATGTATATGATACTTGCTTGGCAATTTGCTTCTTATGGTTGGCCGCTCGTCGTGATGAGTGTGATTCCGTTTGGGTTAGTTGGTGCGATTTTTGGGCATTGGGTGATGGGCCTTGATCTGACCATTTTATCGCTATTTGGTTTTTTTGGCCTATCCGGCATTGTCGTCAACGATTCTATCGTTTTGGTGACCTTTTACCGACAGCTACGCGAAGACGGTGTACCCGTTCAAGAGGCATTGGTTGAAGCGGCTTGTCAACGTTTACGAGCCGTGTTATTGACTTCGTTGACAACCATTTTTGGTTTGATGCCGCTGCTGTTTGAAACCTCATTACAAGCCCAATTTCTGATTCCGATGGCGACTTCCATCGCTTTTGGTTTAATGTTTTCTACCATATTGGTGTTGTTAGCAGTACCGGCATTGTTAGCGATTTATGAACACATGATGGTACCACGCGATGCATGGGCGGGTGAGACAAATAAAATAGCGTTGACAATCAAATAGTTACTTTTTAGGAGTCCAAACTTTAGTTTGGATGACCCAAACTAAAGTTTGGACTCCACTTACAATCTTTAACTTACCTATTGTAATCCACACGCATTTTTCATATAATCCCGGTAAAAACCTTCAAGGTTTCCAAAACCTTGAAGGTTTATCCAAAGGTTTCTAACTGAAATCAATCATTCGTCATTCACAATTCACAATTCGTAAAATTCGGGATAAAAAAGGAAATACGATGTTGACAAAAATTCGTAGCCTCCGGCTCAGTATAATGTTGTTGTTAGGCCTATTTATGATGGGCACATTACTCGGTGTTGGCTTTTATAGTCATTATATATCCTCATCGGTATTAGAAAATGCCACTCAATCAGAGTTGCAACAATGGACAAATTTACAGTCGAAACGAATCCTTAATTTCTTAAATGGTATCGAAAGCGATGTCCATTTTCTTCGGAATGTTTCCTCTTCTAAAAGCATTATTCGTGCCAACAAACATGACGGTACGGATTCCGTGGCGGATTCTTCCACTGAAATCTGGAAAACCAGACTGGCAAAGCTATTCCTTCACTTTGCTCAAAATAAACCCCAATACATGCAAGTTCGCTTCCTCGGAAAGGACGGGCATGAACTGGTTAGGGTTGATTCTGACGGTACCAACGCAAAAATCATTGAGCCAGATAAGCTGCAAAATAAGGCGGAATCCAACTATTTCACGCAAACCGCTGAACTTTCCAACGATGAAATTTACATTTCACCGCTCAATCTCAACCAAGAAAGAGGAGAAATTGAGCGGCCTTTCAAGCCGGTGATCCGCTATGCAACCCCCATTTTTGACAAAGAAAATAATACCTTTGAAGGCATTATTGTTCTCAATGTGTTTGCCAAATTCATTTTGGAACCACTTGATGCCAAAGAAGAGGCTCGGATTTATCTTATCAACCGCGAAGGCTACTATCTGAAAAATTCCTTTGACTTTTCTAAGGAATGGGGCTTTATGCTGAAACCAGAAACTCGGATTCAAAGGGATTTTGAAGAAGAATCCAATCAGATTCTGTCCGGTGAAGCCGGCGTGGTACAAACCGCCAAGAATCGTTTGTTGGCTTATCAGCCGATACCTATCAGTTCTCGTTTTGGTTTAAAGTGGTTTTTAGTGGCTGATGTGGATAAAGATAAAATTTTTAGTCCAGTTTATGATTTTCAGATTGGGCTCATTGGGTTTGCCATTGTTATGCTTATAATCAGTGGTCTACTTTCTTTTATATTTGCCACCAGAATCATCAAATCACTTGCTAATTTTGTGGAAATCAGCCAAAAAATTTCTGAAGGAAACTTGTATGAACGTGTGCCGGTGACTAGAAAAGACGAAATTGGTCAATTGGGGAATGTTTTTAATCAACTGATTGACAAAATATTTGACGTGTTGAAAAACGTAAACCATGCTTCGGGTAACATCACCGGGGTTTCTAATGGTTTTAGTGCTTCGTCGGCTCATATGGTAAAAAGTGCCTACGGAATAGAAAACTGGCTGGCACTGGCGGCCATATCTTCAGAACATGTCGCCTTCAACGTCAATACCATGGTGGCTGCGATTGAAGAAGCGTCGGCCAATGTGACTTCCGTCACGGCCTCCGTTCACCAACTCAGTACCAATATCAATACAATTGCAGCGGGTGCTGAACAAGCCTCGGCAAACTTGACCGGCATTAACCAAAGCTTTGATCAAATTTCACAAGACATTAACACAGTATCCCAAGCGGTTGAGAACGTGTCTTCCTCATTGGTCAAAATTGCCAAGAACGCTCAAGATGGTATGAATATTTCTAGCGATGCCAATACCAGTGCTCAAGAAACCTTAAGTACGATGAGCCAACTGGAAGAAACCGCTAAGAAAATTGGGCGTGTGGTCAAATTGATTGACAGTATTGCCGGTCAAACCAATATGCTGGCACTGAATGCAACCATTGAAGCGGCCAGTGCCGGCGAAGCGGGTAAAGGGTTTGCCGTGGTGGCTGGAGAAATCAAAGAACTCGCACAACAAACCGCTGAAGCCAATAATGAAATTGCTGAACAAATTGAGCAAATTCAGGAATATACCGCCCAAGCACTGACAAATACGCATACTGTGAATATTGTCATTGGTCAAGTCGCAGAAATTAATCAAGCCATTGATGTTGCTGTGGATGAACAAAGTGCGGCTGCCAAACAAATCGACAAATCCGTGGACGCAATCGCGAGTGCCAGTAAAGAATCCGTACTTAATCTTCAAGAAGCGGTAAGAGGGCTGAAAGAAATCACTCAGTCCACCGCTGAAGCCTCTCAAGCGGCAAGAGAATCGGCTTATGCTTTAGAAGAAACCTCAACTGGTGTGAAAGAAGTGGCACGTTCCAGCACTGAAGCGTCTGATAATATTCAAAAAGTCAATACGAATACCCAGACAGCTCGTTCAATTATGAAGAATATGACAGCTGAACTCAATCATACCTGTGATAATGCGGCTCAATTAACCGATGTCGCGGCAACCTTAGAAAATGTCGTTGGTTTCTTTAAATTGAATGAGACACAGTCAGGTGCGAGTCGTTCTCCATCGAAGGCGATGACAACACACGATGCCAAATCGATCCCACCGGTTTTGCCAAATGCAAATGAGCAACCAGACAAACAATCATTAATTGAATGGGATGATAACCTCTACAGTGTTGGCATCAAAGAAATCGATCGGCAACACAAAATGCTGGTTGAACTCATTAATCAACTTCATATCAGTGCAGTGCATGAAGTGGGTATCGAGACTCTAACTGAGTTACTCAACCATTTGGCTGAATACACCGTCTTTCATTTTGACTATGAAGAGCGGTTACTGGAAAGTAACAATTGGCCAGACATGGTTGACCACAAAAAACGCCATAAAGTATTCACCAACCAAATATTTGAGTATCAGGCCAAATTAAAAGAAATTGGACATCTCTCGGTAATAGGCAAAGATGCTTTGGATTTTCTCAAAAAATGGCTGATGGAGCACATTGTGAAAGTGGATAAGGAATATGGCTCTTTCTTAAATGCGAGAGGCATCAAATAAGAAGCAAAGTACGCCTTGTACTCCACTGAATGTATAGGAGTGCAAGGCGAACCTTGCACGAATGGAGGAAAAAATGGCAAATCAAGAGGATTTCACAACAATCTTTATCGAGGAAGCACACGAGCATCTACCTACAATAGAATCCAGTCTATTAAAACTGGAGAAAAATCCTCAAGATAGAGAACAGCTTGATCTATTATTTCGGAGTGTTCACACGATAAAAGGCGGTGCCGGCTTTGTCGGCCTCAATAAAGTGGGATCGTTGGCTCATAGCATGGAAAATCTGTTGGGGCAGGTACGCGCCTCAGAAATTGTGCTAGAACGGGATCATATTGATGCCCTGTTGGCCGGTTATGATCGTCTCGCGCAAATGCTTGATGATCCAAGTGACAGCGAAGAAATAGACATAACCGAGGAATATCAAAGGTTAGAAAGCTTAAGATCGTTGCCTCCCTCTACCATCCAACCCGTAGATAAGGCAGCGGAACAGGCCGAAACTTCCAGCGCGCCCACAGCACCGTCTGCACCACAAGTCACAGATAATACTACCGCCCAAAATGTTGTTAAGAAAATTGCGGCAGACAGTGATACATCATACCTTTACGAAGTGCATTTATTTTTAAATAACGATCTGCCGAAAATAGACAAGTCTTTGTCCCAATATATAGAGGCGTTAGAAACAGACGGTACGATTGTTGATTCCTATCTGGATGTAGAGAATAGGGTTTCGCTGGAGGATAGGGTCAAAGGGGAGTTATCCTTTGTTTTCCTATTTGCTACCGACATGGCATTGGATTCCGTCACCGCGGTTTTGGGCGTTCCACAATCCCAGATTGCTTCAAGTAGCATAGATATCTTTAAACCAAAATATGAAGAAAAACCTGAAACTAGGCTGGTTAATCCTGACGAACCATCGCAGGTGATAACAGAACCCCTTGATACGGTACCGATTGGGGAACCAGAAATCCCCCCTAACCCCCCTTTGCCAAAGGGGGGAACTCCCCCCTTTCGTAAAGGGGGGCAGGGGGAATTTTTGCCTTCTGTCTCTGAGAATCCAGCTTTTCCTAAGCAATCACAGCACCCAAGCACCGAAACAGAGGACAGTATCCGCGTTCATGTTAAGCGGCTCAATAAATTGGTTGATTTAGCCGGTGAGTTGGTTTTGGCGCGTAATCAAATCTTTCGGGTGAGTGAGACATTTTCGTCACAACTAACGGGTTTAAAAGGTATTTTACATAATCTCAATCGGATAACGACTGAAATTCAAGAAGAAATTATGAATACCAGAATGCAGCCGGTTGGGATTATTTTTAGCAAATTTCCCCGTCTCATCCGGCAGCTCGCTGCCGACTTGGGCAAAAATATTGAATTAGTCACTGAAGGCAATGATGTCGAACTCGATAAAACCATTATTGAGTCCTTATCCGATCCCATGACGCATATTATTAGGAATATCGCAGATCATGGCATTGAACCTCCAGAGGAACGGCAGCAAAAAGGCAAACTACCGACGGGGCTATTACTGCAAAAAGCCTTTCATAAAAGTGGACAAGTCATTATCCAAGTCAGTGATGATGGCAGAGGCATTGATCCAGATGGCATCGCACGCAAAGCGGTTGAAAAAGGCTTCATCACTCAAGAAGCGATGCTAAAAATGACTCACAAAGAGAAAATTAATCTCATTTTTACACCAGGGCTTTCCACCGCGAAAAATGTCTCCTCAGTATCAGGTCGAGGTGTGGGCATGGATGTGGTGAAAAGCAACGTCGAACAGATTGGAGGCACAATAGATGTTACTTCTTTTGTGGATAAAGGAACAACCCTGACAATGACTTTGCCATTGACTATGGCCATTATTTCCGGTTTGATTGTGCAGACTCGAAATTGCTGGTTCGCCTTTCCCCAAGTCAATATGGAAGAAATGGTGATGTTACATGCCGAGGAGCATGCCACTAAGATTGGACAAATCCAAGGCCAAACCGTGTTGCGTCTGCGGGGAAAATTGCTACCTTTGATGTCTTTGGAAAAGGGTTTAAATTTTCCGTCCGATTCTTCAGGGCCAGACGAAATACCGGAAAAAAACAATACGCATGACACCATGCACATTCTCATTGTAAAGTCTGAAACTCACCGAGTCGCTATTATTGTCGATAAAATTTTGGGCAACGAAGAAATTGTGGTAAAACCTATCCCCGAATATCTCAAACATATCAAGAGTTTTTCAGGCACCACTATTTTGGGAGATGGCGCAATTGCGATGATTATAGATATTCCCGGTTTTATGGAAAAAAATCAGTTAAGTTCTGTAGAAGAACAACTCAAGCAAGAGGAATTGGTTCGGGAAGTCGCCCAAAATTATGAAACCGAATCCTTGCTTATATTTGATAATGGGACAGAAGAACGTTTTGCTTTGACAATTCCGTTGATTCGCAGAGTAGACACGTTGGAAATGAAGAAAATCCAGCATGTCGGTGACGATGAATATCTAGACTATCGGGGAGAACAAATGCGTCTTCTCCGCTTAGAAAAATATATGTCCATTCAAAAACCTGATAACTACGGGGAAACAGCCCATATTATTATCCCTAAAAATGTCAAAGTGCCCGTTGGTTTGCTCATCAATCGGGTTATTGATACAAAAAGTGTCGTTGTCAATTTAGAAAAAGGTCCGATTGAAGGCAACGGAATTTTAGGATCGATTCTGCTTGATGGCAAAATCACTTTGTTATTGGATATCTATGCGATTTTAGAAACAGGCGAACCTGAAAGTATTATGATGAGAATGCCAGTGGACGCACAAAAGGCTCAAAGTAGTCGTTTGCTCTTAGTGGAAGATACGCCTTTCTTTCTGAAGGTGATAAAGGATTATTTAATTTGGGGAGGGTATCAAGTTACCACCGCAGTCAATGGCAAAGAAGCATTGGAAAAAATGGAAAAACAGGTTTTTGATTTGGTACTGACAGATATTGAAATGCCAGTGATGGATGGGAAAACATTGCTAAAGTATATTCGTGCCAATCAGAAATGGCATGATCTGCCCGTTATAGCTTTGACTGCCCTCAATGATGAGAAGACGATAGCCAACGGGAAAAAAGCCGGGTTTTCGGAATGGTTAGTGAAACTGGATAAAGAACAACTCTTGCAAACACTGGAAACATATTTATGAGCAATAACTACACGGATTGGTTATAAGAAAGGATAAACAGCAATAATGACACGGATTGGTTATAAGAAAGGATAAACACCCATAACTACACGGATTGGTTATAAGAAAGGATAAACAGCAATAACTACAAGGATTGGTTATAAGAAAGGATAAACAGCAATAATGACACGGATTGGTTATAAGAAGGGATAAACTGCAATAATGACACTGATTGGTTATAAGAAAGGATAAACTGCAATAATGACACGGATTGGTTATAAGAAAGGATAAACAGCAATAACTACACGGATTGGTTATAAGAAAGGATAAACAGCAATAATGACACGGATTGGTTATAAGAAGGGATAAACACCCATAACTACACGGATTGATTATAAGAAAGGATCAACAGCAATAACTACAAGGATTGGTTATAAGAAAGGATAAACCAATACCTCGCTTTAAATCATTATTAACACAGTAACTACAAGGATTAGTTATAAAAAAGGATTTTAAAGAAATAACTATAGTTTTCCAGAAAAATCCGTTGAACCTAAACCTCTGAGGTTTTTGGCCAAAATAAATTTATCCGTTTTTATCCTTTTTTATAAGTAATCCTTGTAGTTATTGCACAGGAAAATCTCTATGCGTCAATTTGTAACGTTTTATCTTGGCGGTGACAGGTACGCCATTGATATTTTGTTGTCCAAGGAAATCGGCAAAATCCATGATCTCACCCCCGTGCCGGAAGCACCTACGTATATTGTCGGCTTAATGAATCTTCGGGGACAAATTCTAACCGTAGTCAATCTCCAGTGTTTTCTTGAACAGAATTCAGAGACAATGTTTGAAGAAAAAAAATTGATTATTTTGAAAACTGAGAGCGAATTGAAAAATCGGCGTATTCTGACGGATGTAGAATCGATGGTTAAAGATCCACTGGCGATTATCGTTGATAAAATGGGTGATATATTGAATGTGGAGCCTGAAGAAATATTACCGCCCCCCTCTCATTTGACGGGAGCAAAAAGGGAATTTGTTTCTGGAGTCATCCAGTTAGAACATCAATTGATTATTGTGTTAGAAATTAATCAATTGGTTCGTAGATGTTTACAAGTGGAAACGACTGTAAAGTAAAAAACAACAGAGATGTTTGCCTAAATATTCCCTTTGATTTCGCAGCTTGCAATCGGTGAAGTAATTTATTTTATTCCGTATTTTTACCATGATGCCGTACAACGGATTGACGGATAACACAGTTTTTTATTAACTGGACAATATCACATTCAAGTCATAGTATCTGGCTCAAGCTGGGAAGTTCATCAATCCGTCATCCGTTTATGCCGGAAAGAAGTTGTACTATGATTTGAAAAACGGGCTCAGGACGACAACATTTATCTTGTACGACAATGGCACAAGATAAATATTTTTCTTAGAACAATGAATTACAAAAATCGGGTGAACCTTGGGGTTAATTTGAGCATTTAACACCTCAGTTGCAAAACCCGTTTGGCACAAGTATTTATAAACATGTCTACAAATGTCCCTATTTTTGATAATTATAAAGCCAAGGTACTGATTGTCGATGATAGCATCACTTTCAGGTACATTATGTCAGAGGTGATTGATGAAATCTACGATGCCGAATGTGTCGGAACAGCTGCAACGGGAGAAATTGCGCTGCGTAAGGTGGAAAGTTTAAAACCTGATCTGGTTCTACTGGATGTGGTGATGCAGGGACTTGATGGCGTGGAAACTTTGCGTTGTCTCAAGGAACGTCATCCCCATATTCAGGCCATTATGGTCAGCGGGTTTGATATGCAAAATGCCAAAGCCACTCTGGAATCTTTGCAAATCGGCGCGCTAGATTTCATTTCTAAACCTATTGTTAAAGATCCGGCCATTGGCATTGAACAATTGAAAACTCAAATTTTACCCCTGATTCAATTGGTTCTAACCAAAAAATACGCGGCATTGAGCCGACAACCGACAGTTCAGGAAAAATT